>CAYZNB010000040.1:0-20396 GCA_964478535.1 uncultured Thermotogaceae bacterium | reverse complement strand
CATGAGTATTGTGGGAATGCTCTATAACATACAGCTTCTGAAATTCGCCGGAGAAAACGGCGTAGCAGCCTACGGTGTCATGATGTATGTCGGCATGGTTTTCGCGGCTACCTTTATTGGCTACACTATAGGGGTAGCACCTGTTTTCTCTTATCACGATGGAGCAAGAAATCACGATGAACTCAAGGGACTTTTGAAAAAGAGCCTTCGTCTGCTTGGTGTTAGTGGAATCGTTATGGTAACTGCCGCACAGCTGCTTTCTGTTCCATTGGCACAAATTTTCGTGGGCTATGACAAGGAACTGATAGCTCTGGCTGTTTCCGGTTTCCGCATTTTTGCCATTGCATTTCCCTTTATGGGTTTTGCCATTTTCGGTTCAGGCTTCTTTACTGCTATGAACGATGGATTAACCTCCGCTTTGATTTCCTTCTTGCGGACATCGGTGTTCCAACTCAGCGCCGTTTTGCTTCTCCCAATGATTTGGGAAATTGATGGTATTTGGATTTCCATTGTTGTGGCTGAAATAATGGCGGTTATATTAACAGTAGTATTCCTTGTCGTAAAGCGAAAAAAATATCATTATTAAACAAAAGGAGAGATTCAAATGAATTTTAAGTTATTACCTGTAAGTCGTAATGATTTGGAAAATTATAAAAAGGATATGCAAGAGGCTTTTCAAAAAGGTGCGGTAGCAGAATTTTCTGATTTGGATACAGAGATACTTCCTGAAAAAGATATTGATGCTGTATTATCAAAAACAGGGGCATTTGCTTACAAAGCGATTGTGGATGGTGAAATGATAGGCGGTGCAATCGTTGTAATTGAGGAAGAAACACAACACAATCATCTTGATTTTCTCTATGTAAAATATGGAACACAGAGTCGTGGCGTGGGACAAGCTATTTGGAAAGAGATTGAAAAACTGTATCCTGAAACAAAAGTTTGGGAAACCGTTACCCCATACTTTGAAAAGAGGAATGTCCATTTTTATGTGAATCGCTGTGGGTTTCATATAGTGGAGTTCTTTAACCCTTATCATAAAGATTCCAATACACCTGAAAATATAGTAGGCGGAGATTATTTCTTCCGATTTGAAAAGAAAATGAAATAAAGTGAAAAATTAAAAATATATTTATTATTAAAATAATAATTAACCTCTAATCAAACACAAAAAGTATTTAAAGACTCAATCTTTTTCTTATACTTTTATATAAAATAAATTCGAGAATTAGCGAACAGAATCGGCTTCAAAATTGACTTTTCCCAACATAAAAAGTATAATATAGTATCTGTATTATATGTTTCTACTGTAGATTAGTTAAAAAGTTTATAAGAAGGTATAACGACTCTCAAATGAAGACGGAAAAATAAATCTAAAATCCTTATTTGATTACAGATAAGATTACCAAGAATACTATTCGTTTAAGCTAAAAACACGTTAATAATAATGCAACAAAAAAAACTTCAATAAATGATCTAATCAATTTTTAACGGCGCTGATTGTATTGGAATATAAAGGGGGATACATTGTATAAAAAAATTATTGAAAAACAAATAAGGGAAAACAGTGGGGTAAACCTTTTTTTATCAAACAATAACTCCTGTTTGAAGTTTAACAAGAAAACTTTGGAAGCTATTTTTAGAATAGATGAAATTGATGTTGAAACTGAAAATTTACTGATAAAATATACATCAGAAAAAGTAATTGAGGAATTTTACAGGATAAATCAATACTATTCATTCAGCAGCAATTCAAAAAATGAGTTAGAAAAAATCTATGCGGATTTACTGAAAGAATTAAAGTCAAAAAAACATACTCTTAATTACATTGAACAAAATCATTATAAAAATTTGATAAACTGGCTGAAGAAAACCAATCCGTTTGCTGAAAAACTGTATCCTAAAAAAACTCAATATGTTGAACCCGTGGTTTGTGCTGAATATTCAGCAGAATTTCAGATACATCTACTTCGTTTAGATGTAAATGTTATAATGGAACCTGTTTTAGACATTGGTTGTGGTAAAAGCGGTAATTTAGTTCGTTACCTGCACAGAAAAGGAATCTCTATACAAGGTATTGATAGGATTCTAACATCAAATCTAACCCTTGTAAATGCTGATTGGCTTGAATATCATTTTGGTAAAGAAAAATGGGGAACAATTATTAGCAACATGAGTTTCTCTAATCATTTTAACCATCATAATTTAAGAGAAGATGGAAACTATATTGAATATGCCAAAAAATATTTGGAAATACTTAAATCATTAAAAATTGGTGGTAAATTCCATTATGCACCAAATCTTCCTTTTATTGAAACATATTTAAACAATAGTAAATTCTATGTTGAGAAGCATGATATTGGAGGCTTTGAAATTAATACTACAATTGTAACAAGATTAAGTTCCTAATAACTAATCTTTTTGGAAAAAAATAAACTAATCGATCGAAAAAAACTTACAACATTTAACAGACTTAATAACCAGAAATAATTTTTTAAAAGAAATAAATAATGATGACTAAAGAAAGGCTTATTTTCAAATTTATAACAAAAAGGATAATTATTTTTGACAATATCATATTTTCTTTTATTTCGCGTATTTTTTTCACCTCTGAAATATTATTTTTTCTCTCACTTATAATATGTTATTTTCACTTTATCATTTTCAACCCATTTCTGGGGCGATTACGAATGATATGAAAAAATAAAAAAGCAGAAAATAAAACCCGACTTAACATCAAAAAATAATAGTTAGTTTTTTAATGTAAGATAATCATTATTTTTTTGCTTAATTCTCGAATGGAAAAAGAGGAAGCACCGCTTGACAAAAGCTTAGTCGACATTCAATTTTGAAGAATTATATTATATAAAAAGGAGGAGAAGAATTTTGGATAAAAATAAGCAACAAGAAAAGAGTGCCGATTACAAAACTTTTATAGCTGAAGGATCACATTATCAAATTGGAAAAATTACTGCAAAGTATGGAGGGGCTCCACTGCACATAGGAAAGGACCCCTCTATAGCACAATTAAGATATGCAAAAGCATGCAGAAAAATACTAGAATATATTTATCCTGAGATCATAGAAGAGTTTCAAGGTTATTGTGAATATTATAACTTAGATGAGAAAGAATTACTTATGCACTATTCTTTAGGAGTAGAAGGAGGGTGCAGTTCAGTTGCGATAAAAACAAATGATGGGATGTATGTTGCTCGAAATTATGACTTTTATTATTGGGAAAATAGACGTCACTTAATATATACAAAACCTAATAATGGTTGGAAACATATAGGAATGCATGAAGGTTTAATAGGAGGAAGATTTGATGGAATGAATGAACACGGACTTTTTATAAATTTCAATGGGGCAGGGCCACATCCAGAGAATACTCAGGTTGGAATTAGTTTTCATATTATTGTTCGTTATTTATTAGAAAAATTCAAAACTGCAAAAGATGCAAGAAAAGCATTAATGAGTCTACCTGTAAAAGAACCTAAAAGTTATTTAATTGCCGACAAAGAAGAAGCATATGTGGTTGAGGCCCATATGGATAGGAAAGAAAATCGTGAATTGAATAATAACCTCCTTGTAATGACGAATCATTTTGTTCATTCAGAAATGAAAAAATATCAAGATGAATGGCCTAATTCAAAAGCAAGATATGATATGTTGGTAGAACAAGCTAAAAATTTGATGAAAATGGAAAATATTGAATTAAAATCAATAAAAAAAATTATGGCTGATCATGAAGCGCCTGTTTGTGGTCATGAAGATGGATTAGCAACATTTTGGTCATGTATAGCTAAATTAAATACACTTGACATATATTATAGTTTGGGAGCTCCATGTAGAAATGAATATAAACAGTACTTCAAATTTTGATTTATGTTTATTTAGAAAAGGTATATGATTAAAGCTTCAAAATATAGTTATGGATTTCATGAATCAAGCATTATTTTTTCTTAATTCTCAAACGAAAAAAAGTTTACGGGTTACTTGACAAAAGCACTATAATAAGGAGGTTTTTCATAAATATGTTTAAGGTAAACAATGAAGATATGAGGTTATTGATACCATTTCTTAATGAAAATAACTCTCATTATCCTTTATTAAAATCTATTATAGCTAATAGAAAGAAAGGGATAGCATATGTTGATTCATTAGTTAATCCTTCAATTACAGGAATATTAAGTAATGATGGATGGTTCTATTTGTTAGGAGAAAGTATAGATGATAATTTCAACACAAAATTAAAAGAAGTCCTTCTTGAAAAGGTTATTGTGGATAAAGTCTCAATTTTTTGGTTTGGGATATCAGAAGAATGGAAAAAGAAGTTCGTTGATATTTCTTCGGTGACAATAAGAGATTATGATCGCATTCAATATAAATTTATAGATTCAAATTATACATTAAAATCAACAAATAATCATAATTATTATGATTATAGAGTAGAGAGAATTACTTTAGATAATATTGATGAAGTCTTCAAATATAATAATGAACTACATACATTTTGGGAAAATAAAGAATTATTTATCGGAAGTGGATTTGGATATATTATTTTAGATGATAATCAAATTATAGGGCATTCCATAAGTGCATCTATAGAAGACAAAGAAGTTGAAATTGATATCCAAACAGATGAATCATATCGCGGGAAAGGAATTGGAGAACACCTTGCATCATGCTTTATTAATGAGTGTCTAAAACGATCCATGGTACCAAAATGGGATTGTTCTGCCGAAAATGTGCCTTCAAATAAATTAGCCGTTAGACTAGGATTTCAGAAAATTAAGAAATATCCTCTTAGTATTATTTCAGAAAAATAGCATTATAAAACATCCACTAACAATGCATTTGCATAAAGGGGCTAGATGTACATTTTTAGGGTAAGGCCAGAGCACCTCTTCTCACTGGGCATAAATGCTAAAATATAAATGAGAAAAAATGCTAATATAATTGTGTAAAAAAATAAAGCGAAAAATTTAAAATATCTATTTAATAAAAATCTAAACAGACGTAATAAAAGATTTAAAATTTCAATATTTTTCTTTTACATTCATAAAAATATTCAGTTTGAGGAATAGTGCACAGAATCAACTGGAAAATTGACTTTTATTATCATAAAAATTTAATATAGTATCTGTAATTATATATGTTTGCTGCATATTAAATAAAAAGTTTAATAAAAAATTTAATAAAAAATCATAAAGTAGTTGATGAAATAAAAATCAGATTTTCTATATTTTTTTGCGTAATTCTCAAATGGAAATATAGTCAAGTATCACTTGTTAAAAGCAATTATTATAAAATGTATATTTACGTTAATTGAGATATAACACATTCTGAGAAATTATAATTTGAATGATTGATTATTTATGTAATCTCTCTTTGGAGGTATAGTACGTGTCAAAGCGTAAAAAAATCATACGCGTTAATTTTCTTATGTTTTTAATTGGTTGGCTGATTGTATTTTTATTAGGAGCTGACTTTCCTCCACCTATTGGTTTTATTTGGTTAGTGCTACTAATAATCGTTTTAGATATCATCCAGTCTTTTTACTTGAAGAATTATTTTTTAATGCACATAGAGAACAACAAGAACACAAAGTTGTTTTTTATGAATGCTCTTTATTATTTAGCAGGCGGTTTAATAATTGCTATATTAACTTCGATATCCAATTTTCAGAGTGTGGGGTTGCTGAATACGTTGATATGGATTATTGTTCTAACTTTAGTTGGTGTTTTATATGGCATTATATTTTGGGTGTTTAATATTTTATTGTTCCGTCTAATAAAATAAATAAGTTATTTGTCTATGGCTTGTATGAAATTACAGTAAGAAATAAATTTTAAAATTGAGAACATGGCGATATGTGCTTTTGTCAATTGAACCAGAATATCAACCGAAAAATTAACCAGAACTAAAAATAAAATGCTAATTTCCTCATATCTTTAGTCATAGTTAAGGAATGTCCGCAAGAGAAAAAGTAAAAAATTCAATTCAAAGAAGTTAATAATTTTGAATTTAGTTAAGTTATATATTTTAATTATAGATCAATGAAATAATTATGGGGGAAATAGTATGGTAGGAAAATATAAGGTAATAACTTTGTGTGGAAGCACAAGGTTTAAAGACGAGTTTTTGCAAGTGCAAAAACAATTAACTTTAGAAGGTAATATAGTTATTTCAGTAGGATTGTTCGGACATGCTGACAGTGATTTTGGAGAGGTTATCACTCCTGAAATTAAAGGAATGCTTGATGATATGCATAAAAGAAAAATTGATATGTCTGATGAAATTTATGTCATTAACAAAAACCAATATATAGGGGAAAGTACTAAAAGTGAAATAGAATATGCTATAAAAACAGGAAAAAAGGTTAATTATTTAGAGAATCACAATGCTTAGCCCGTTTTGTAATATACTTAAAAGATAAATCACAGGAATTCAAAACGCTTTAAATCCTAATAAACAAGTTTAGCAACATAAAAAAGGGGAATTGAAATGATAAATGATCAATTAAGGATACACATTAATGATTTTATTAAATTAAACAAGCAAAACCATATATCAGATTATACAATTATTCATCAAGATGAACTTGATGAATATACACGTCTTTTAATCAATTATAAAGGAAGTGAAGAAGATACTATTTCAGCATTTTTATTAATACCAAAAGGCGATGGACCATTTCCGGGAGTGTTGATTCATCATCAACACAATGGGCAGAGACATTTAGGTAAAAGCGAAGTTTGCGGACTTTATGGTAATCCTCTACAAGCATTTGGTGATGAATTAGTAAAGAAAGGGTTTGTTGTACTTGCAGCTGATTCTATCTGTTTTGAAGATAGAAGGAAAAATAAAAAAGGAACAATTCCAGATGGAGATACAGATTTTTTGCAGCATTACAATGAAATGTGCTACAGGATATTAAAAGGTGAATCGTTAATGAAAAAGGTGCTTGAAGATGCAGACATTGGGTTTAATATTCTAAAAAGCCTTAATATAGTAGACAAAAATCGTATAGGAGTCTTGGGTCATTCTTATGGTGGAAATACTGTTTTATTTCAGGCAGCACTTAATGAAGAAATAAAGTTTGCATGTACGAGCGGTGCCGCTTGTACATACAAAAATAAGATTGAACTTGGAACAGGTATTGAAATGGCAGAAGTGATACCTGGATTTATTGAAAAGTATGATATTTCCGATTTAGTAAAGTGCATAGCACCAAGACCTATTTTAATAGTTTCTGCATCAAATGACAAATATTCAAAAGATGCTGATTATATTGAACTTCAATCAAAAAATATTTTTGAAGAATTAGGAGCCAAAGAGAATTTGGAACATAAAAAATATATTGGTGGGCATGGATTAACCAAAGAGAGATTTGATTATATAATTAACTGGATATTGAAAATAGCGAAGTAAACTTAATATGAAGAGTAAAATAATGAAAAAACTTTTTATGGATTTATTAGAACATGAAATTCAACATCACGGTCAGCTTATAAGATATATTTATGGAAATAAACTAACTTTTCCAAATGGTTGGAAACAAAGATATAATGTGTAAATTATTATTCGATAAAGAGGTGAGCGCAGCAATGACGGTTGAAGAGTTTTTATCAAAATATGATCCAAAAGTTCAAGAAATTTGTTTTTGGCTTAGAAAAATAGTTTTAGATTTATTACCTGAATGCAAAGAAATTATATGCAAACCGTATAATATTAGTTATGGAACAAAAGAAAGCCGATCTGACAAAGATTTAATAATCTATATTGCTCCATTAAAAGATAGTGTGAATCTTGGTTTTTATAGAGGAGTGAATTTACAAGATGAAAAGAATTTACTTAAAGGTACGGGTAAATATATGCGTCATTTAAAAATTAAATCAATCAATGATGTTGAAATTGATGAAATAAAAAAGCTTATTTTAGAAGCTAAAATGGAAAAAAGGGGAAGCATCACTTGATAAAAGTATTCACATTTATTTGATTTTGAAAAATAAAAAATTTTAACTAATATAGAAAAGGAGTATAATATGAAAATGATACATCATGTTTGTATTCAAACAGAGAATTATAAAGAATCACTAGATTTTTATACGAGGATTATGGGTTTTAAAATAGTGAAAGAAATAACGAATTTTCATAATCGGGATTATAATACTTGGTTAAGATTAGATACATTTATGATAGAGTTACAAACAGGGAAACAGGGGAAAAAACTGAATAATTGGAGTTCGTCAAGTGAAGGTATAGTACATATGTGCTTTCTTGTTGATAATGTTACTGAAGAATTTAATAAGATAAAAGAATTAGGTTATAACAGCTTCAAAATCAAAAATGGAGAAGAAATCTACAAGGTTGAAAATGGCTACTTATTTAAAGTTAAGGCACCAGAGGGTACCGAAATTGAATTCAGAGATAAAGAGATTTAAACATTAAATATTATTGCATCGCATTTTTAATAAGCTCTACAGGATTCGACATACTGTCGTTTTCCGCTGAAGTCATGGATGTTGTCATCAAAGAAAAATGCATTTAAATAAAGGTTATTGCTCATAATCATTTTTAATGACGATCAGAGTAACTCGTAGATATTCTATTTGTCAGAAGGATTTTAAAAAATGGTTAGTTAAATGTAATGATATGCCCAAGGGTATTTTGGAAGGTAATGCCTTTCTCTAAAAACATATGTATATGTAAAGGTTACAGTGTCCTGATTCAAGTTATAGAGAAATATCTAAGAGATTGGTTAATATTCATTTGTAGAATAAGAGGAATTATAGAGTATTTATATTATATAAATTTACTAAGGAGGTAATTATGAAAACACATTATTATTTGGGTTGGTTTAATGATGTTTTTTTTGAGAAACTAGTCAACTTGTTGCATGAGGATATAACTGATAGAAAATCACTAGTTATGATTAGTGCAAATCCATTTCTTTATGAAGATGAGGAAGTTGGGGCTACTGAACGCTCGTGGCTTGACCAAGCCAAAATCATATTTGATGAATATCATTTGATTAATTATAGCATACAGAAAGAAGAGGCCCAGAAATTAATTAAAAATGCTTCGGTCATTTTCTTGTTGGGCGGAAATACAGTTGAACAGAACGGTCTTTTGATTGAATATGAATTGACAGATTTGATTAAAAAAAGCAGGGCTGTTGTTATGGGAGCAAGTGCTGGAGCGATAAATATGTCCAATAAATGGTTATGCTCCAAACACACTGGTTATAAAGTTGAAACAAGCACCATTTACTACGGTATCGGCCTTGACGAATTTTCTGTTTTGTCTCATTATGATATTGAAAATAACATTACGCAGATTCAAAGCGAACTCTCTCCCTTATCACAAGAAATGAATATTTATGCATCAAACAAAGATTGTGTTGTGCGTGTCAAGGGAGATAAAATAGATATTTTAGGTAATGTATATTTAATTTCTCACTCAAAAATTCATAAGTTAGAAGAAACGCTTTAGTTGTGGTGAGCGATTGGGACTTAACTAAATTAATTTTGGTTCTCTGTAAATTTTTGAGGGCAATTATGAAAAGTTGAAACTTATAAATATTAAAAGAAAATTAGATGACAGAGCGGTGAGTTTTAAAAAAGTTTTTAGATTATTTATTCGTTTCAATAATTTTTACCCACTATCTTTTACAGAGGACCATAATTGGTTTGAATTTTTAGTTAATGGTTGAAGATTATTTATAAATAATACAATTGATAAATTTTAGTTTGTTGTTATAGTAGAAAAGTTAGAATATGGAGGTTTAAAATGAAAAAATGGTATGATGAAGAATATGAATGGGAAATAGAGGTAATAGGATTTCTTCGAGGTGACCACACAGAAAGATATTGCCGAAATGGAGAGGAAGTAGGAGATAAGTATACCTGTACTTATGGTTGTCCTGTAAATATAAATGGACAGGGCATTTGCTCTAAAGTAATGATGATTATGTTCCCAATCATGGAAGCTGTCAGAAGCGGTGGAGATTTAGAGAACATCGGTGGCAACGGAAAATATAGTAAGGATGTTGTGTGCCCAGATGGGTGTGTTATGTTTAGAATGACAGCAAAAAAACTTGGAAATGAGAATATTTATAAAGGGAAGTTTTTTGATTAGTTTCAATTTTTACGATTTGAAAGCATTATGAAAAGCAACCTTTAGCTATCGTTAATTACTGTTAAACTATATTAAGGAGTTAAAATTATGAATCATAATTTTTTTATTAGTAGAATTAGTTATGTAATTGCTACATTTTTTGGATTTGTGCTAGCTTTTTTTATTGCTAGGGATGCATATGTTGGAAATTTAAGGATATTTATGATAATCACATTAGGCGTTGTGCTTTCAATATCCAACATTACAATAGTTAGGCGTATTTTATTATTTTTATATGCCAAAAAGAATTCATGGAAAAAGATAAAAACTCAATCCGAGATTTTCACATTAATATTTGTTATTTTTTATATTTTGATATTAGGAGTAATTATTTTTGATTTTGAGAATAATGAGCTATCTAGCCTTGTTGGATTTTTACCGCTAATTGTAAGTGTTTTATTGCAGAATATACTTTATATTGGAAATTCAGAGATAATTTGTTTTAACAAGCAAATTAAATTCACTGAAATAACGATAGTAAACATTCAAAAATCAATGCTTCGAACATATATAGTTTTTATATTTAATGATGTTTCTAATATGCCTATAGTAACGACACTATCAAAAAAATATATTCATAATTTAATAAAAGAGTTAGAAAACAGAAATTTGAAAATCGAATTAAAAGGTATAGATAGAGCGGATCTTTCGTAATTAACGATAGATAAAAAAATTTCCAACATAACGAGCAGAAAATAAATATCACTTTGGGAATTCGTAGAAAGTTATGTTAAAATTTATCTAATCATCATAAATATTTATAGAAAACCGGAAAATTGTTTGTGATATACTAAAAGTGATGTAGAAATTCAACCGAAAAGTGAACCGGAATTAAAAATAAAATGGTAATCTCGTCATGACCAAAGTTAGGAGGGAAGGAGATATTGTGTTAGATAAATTTCGTTTAAAGGGAGTATTTATAAAATTTAAAGAAAACTTAATTTCTTCTGATCAAGGTAATGAAAAGTTTCAAAAAGGATCTGGTAAGCAAATTGCTTTATCTATTGGTATTGTTGTTGTCACAATAATATTTATTGCTGGTTTGATGTTTTTCTCATCTCAAGATACTAAAGTAACTTTTAGCGATGATGGAATAAAAATTCATGGTATGTATGGAGATAGTTATACATGGGATTCTATTGAGTCTATTGAACTTATAAAGGAATTGCCTACTATTGAAAGAAGAACTAATGGTTCCGCAATAGGATCAAATTTAAAGGGACATTTCAGAACAACTGAATTAGGCTCGGTGAAATTATTTGTTGATGCTCAAAAACCACCTTTTATTTATCTTAATACTGATACAGGAATTATTATTTTTAATATGAAAAATGAAGATTCAACTAAAGAAACATTTGAAAAAATTCTAAAAAATTTAAAATAATCACTCGTTCTTTGGAGTTCTTCCCAAGGAGTAAGTTTACAAAATGAAAAGAATTTACTTAAAGACATAGGTAAATTCTTTTCATTTTTTTAATCTAACAAACCATTTATAATTAAACCATTAATATTATATGTTATAATTTTAATGGTTAAATAAATAAACAGAAAGAATAGTAATTGTTTTTTAGCTATGACATGATATGTCACATTAGAAATTGTATAATTATAAAAACATAAGGAGTGAAAAAATGAGCACACATCACATTGAACCACCACAAAAATCTATTAGTGAAATTGCAAAATACTTAAAAAATTTGGTGCCTGCAAATATACCAGAAACTTATACGCTTAAACCTATGTTTAAAAATGTTGCAAGCGAAGAAGATATACGAAATGGCGTTATTGCATTTAGAGATTTTTTAAATTTATTTTATGATCACTTAATTTCAGAAGGACATTTATATTTTAAACTACAAAAAAAACCTAAAAGTGCAACAGATTATCCATTTTTATATAATATTACTGATTTATTAGCAGATATAGGTTATTATGGAAAACTATCTGAAAACGGTGATGCGTTAGTGATAACTGAATTACCTTCATTTATTCCTTCAATTGATGAAAAAGGAAATAAAATCAAGGCCAAAAATTCTTTTTCAAAACTAATTGAATGTTTACGTTTTTTATCAATATGTGGTTTTAGTTTTAATGGCATTGATTTAAATGCAAAGAAGCTTAAAAATACTGACTTTAAATTGTTAGAAGTAACTTATCCTAAAGCTTCAATCTTATTGACAGGGTTAAAAGCTTTATCGATTGCTGATATAGAGCTGCGAACAAAAAGGTATAAGAATGATTATAATCACGATAATCTTTTGTTGTGCGATTACAGATTAATGAAAGAAGATGAAACTGATGTAATTGATATTTTAAAAGATTTCTTACATCCTTTGCCTGAAAAAGTTCAAAAATTTGCCTTAGATTTACATCATCATTATATAGATATGGGAATGACTTGCGTAACTATTATATCAATATTTGAAATTCATTTTGCTTATTTATATATAAAGAATAATGGACGAATTTCATCCTCAAGAAATTTATATCAACGAAGAATTTGGGAATTTTCTTTATGTGCAAGATATGGTTATTGTTTAGTTGTAAGAGCTAAAAAGACGGATAAATATGCAGAAGTAATTAAAAAATTCCCATTAGATTTACAGGAAAAAATTACAACGGGATATGGTTGTGACAGGAAGCTTCGTAATGAACCGTGTCAAAAAGGTTGTCAAGGAATTCGTATACCTTTGAATGATTCAATATTAAATATGGGTAAGAATATTGAGGCATGGCTTGATAATGAGGTTTAGTGATTAAAATAAAAAATTATTTTTATGTGGAGGGAAAAAATGAGTAAATATGAAAATGCGATTAAACTTATGGAAGAATTTTGTGGGAATGGTAAAGACAATCTTGTTGCTCTTGCGACAATATCATTAACACCAAATGCTGAAGGAAATCCTCGTCCAGCTGTACGTATGGTAGATGCGTATTATGAAGATGGAGTATTTTATATTTCTTCATCTTCGTGGAAAAACAAAACATTAGAGATTGAGAAAAATAACGAAATCTCTATCTGTGGATTAGATTTGTTCACTGCCCATGGTATAGCAGAAAATCTTGGTTGGGTTAAGGATGAGAAAAATGCTGAAATAAGAATGAAAATGAAAAAAATTTTTGAATGGTTTGAAGATCATGGAAACGAAGATAGTCCAGATTCAATTGTTTTGCGTATTACTCTCACTGAAGGAACAATTACTGACAATGAACAAAAATATGGTGAATGGCAATATAAAGTTGATTTCGTGAATAAAACAGCTGAGTAAATTATTCTGCATATAAATTTTACCTACAAGGAATAGAAAAAAATCTTCTTCCTTGTAGGTCTTAATAATGATATTAAATAATTTTGGAATAAAAGAAGCAATATTGATAACATTTTTTTGATTTTCATTTTAATATCATAAAATTAAAGAATATAAAAATAAATTAAATTCTATTTTTCTTTTTGGGAGGTGTAAAATGAATAATGAAAAACGTATTTTATCTTCAGAAGAACAAAAAGAAATGTTAGAAATACTAAAAAAACGTTTTGAAAAAAATATTGAAAGACATAAAAATATTGAATGGAATGAAATTCAATCAAAATTAAAATTTAATATTGAAAAATTATGGATACTTTTTCAAATGGAAAAAACGGGTGGAGAACCTGATTTATTAGAATTTGAAGAAATATCAGATAAATATATTTTTATTGATTATTCTGCCGAAAGTCCAAAAGGTCGTAGAAGCATCTGTTATGATCAAGAAGCATTAGAATCAAGAAAAAACAACAAGCCAAAAAGTAATGCTGTTGATATGGCTACATACATTGGTGTTGAAATTTTAACAGAAGATCAATACAGAAAATTACAAACTTTTGGCGAGTTTGACAAAAAAACTTCTAGCTGGATAAAAACTCCTGATAATATTAGAAAATTAGGAGGAGCTTTATTTTGTGACCGGAGATACGGAACTATATTTGTTTATCATAATAGTGCGGGCTCATATTATTCTGATAGAGGTTTTAGAGGTTTGCTAAAAGTTTGATATTTTTTTCTCTTGGTATAAAATGATTAATTCGCTCGCCGGAATTGGAGAATAATTTACTATATCTTGAATTTCACTCAAAATATTTATTGATATTAAAATAACTTCATATGACTTTCTAAAATATTTTTATTAAAAATCTTTTTTAGGTTATTTTAATTTAAATAAGAAAAAAACCCTTATTTTAGATAGGGGTTGTTGAATTTCGAATATTAAAAATTTAATAATAAAGCACTTAAAACACAAAGTAAAAAAATTAAAATTAAATTTTTTTCAATTTATTCTCATAAATATAAATGCCTGAAAAAACTATCAAACTAGCAATAGTACCAATGACAACATTATTTATATTTGAACTATTATTAAAGACTCTCCATAAAATAGAACCAGCTAAACCAGACGTAGCACTTGCAATAAAATACTTAGGAGATACTTTTAAATCAAGTACCGCAGCAATAAAAGGAATTAATATTATTGGAGCCCAAAAATTGTATGCATAAGCCAAAATATCTAAAACGCTAGTTATACTAATCGCTACAATAACCGCCATTATTCCCAAAACTAAATTTAATAATTGGGCGATTCTTAATTCTTTTTTTGAATCAACTGAAAAAAACTTAAATGATTTTAAAACATCATTTACAAAAGATACAGTGGCAGAATTTAAAAAAGAATCAGCAGAAGACATTACAATCGAAATAATACCGGCAGCAACTAACCCGCTTATTCCTACAGGCAATATCTCCATTATTGTTGCAGGTAAGGCAAGATTCGGATCAATTCCAGGAAGTAAAACAAAAGCTATTAAACCAATTCCACCAGAAAAAATAAAAAAGGGAACGGAAAGAATACTACTCCATAAATTAGCTTTTGTTGTTATCTTTGCATCTTTAGATAATAAAAGTCTTTGAACATAAGGAGGAACTAAAGTTTCACCAATAAAAAAAGTTAAAAACATAGAAATAAAAACCGTCCAACTATTTAATCCACCAGGAATAGAAAAATATTCGTTAGGTAAAGATGCTTTTAATTCAGAAAAGCCGCCAACACGAGTTATTCCTAAAATGAAAATAACTGGAATTGCAATTATTAAAAGAATAAATTGAACTACATCAGTAGCTACAACCGCTTTTATACCACCAACAGTAGAATAAGTTATTACTATTCCACATCCTATTAAAATACCCCAAATTCTTTCTATACCTAAAAATAAATGAAAAATATATCCAATACCACCTATCTGTGCACCTAAGATTCCTGCACAAACTAAAAAAGAAAAAATACCCGCAAATACTTTAGCAGTTTTTCCGTATTTTTCAAACATTATATCTCCTACAGAAATAGCATTTTTATATTTTCCCATACGTGGAGCAATATATTTAGCTACTAAAAACTGTTGGAGACTAAACCCAAATAAAATTACAATATTTACTATTCCAATTGTATAAACCTTTTCGGCATTACCTATAGAAAATCCTCCACCTATATATGATGCAGATAATGTTGCAAAAATCACGAAAATAGAATAACGTTTTCCACCGACTGAGTAATCTTCTAAATTTTTTAACCCTCTTCCAAACCATAATCCCATAGCAAAGATAGCTGCCAAATAAATAATAATAATAGCAATATCCATATTTTCCCTCCCTAAAATAAAAGTATTAAAATTATAACATAATTATTAACCAAATTTAATTAAAAAACTTTTTTAAATTTATATAAGAAATTTAAAACTTCTTAAATCTTTTAACTATCTGGAAAAAAAGCAAAACATGATATAATAAAAGTATTAAAAAAATAAATAAAAAAAGAGAGGTAAAAAAATGATTGTGAGAGATAAAATATCAAAAAAAATGATAGTTACAGATTTAGATGGAACTTTATTAAGAAACGATAAAAGTATTTCCGAATATACTTTTAAAATAATTAAAAAGTTATGTGATGAAGGGCATAAATTTGTTATTGCAACTGCTAGACCATTTAGAGCTACAAAAAAATTATTAGAAAATGTTAAGATAGATGCGGGAATATATCATAATGGAGCTTTAATTTTCATAAACGGGGAGAAAACAGAAGATTACCAAATAGATAATGCAAATCAAATTATAGAAAAAATTTTATTGGAATATCCTAATGCATCAATAGCTATAGAATCTGAAGATGTTTTGTATTCAAATTTTGATGCAAAACGTTTATGGTCAGGCGTTAATTATATTCATACTAAAACTAATTTTTCTGAATTGATAGGTAAAAAATCGGATAAGATAATAATTGAAGTTTCCTCTTTAGAAGATATGAAAAAATATGAAGAATTTCTTCCTGTTGATTTATATATACAACTTTCAGAAAATAAAATTGGAATGATTATGAAAAAAGACGCTACAAAAAGTAATGGAGTTGATTCAATTGCAAAAAAATTTGATGTTGAGTTAAAAAATATTATTGCTTTTGGTGATGACTATAATGATATTGATATGCTCAAGTTTTGTGGAATAGGTGTATGTGTAAAAAATGCAGTAGAAGATGTAAAAAATGTTGCAGATTATATTTGTGATTCAAATGAAAATGATGGTGTTGCAAAATGGATAGAAAAATTTATCCTATAATATTTTGTTAAAATATTTAAACGCGAAAAGGATAATAATATAACTGAATTTTCTAAAATTTTTATAATAAAAATTAATAAAAAAAGAGAGGTTGAAAAATGTCGATTGATAAAAAATATATTTCTGATATTGAAGAGATATTATCGCATAAAAATGATAATGGAGCAGATCTTTGGACTACTCCTGATAAACGTTTAATAAAAGGAGCACCATTTTCAACACTGGAAAGCATAATATATTTATTAGAATTAGGAATGAATACTTCAGAGTCGATAATGAAAGAAACCGCAGAATTAATTTTCAGCACATGGCAAGAAGATGGAAGATTCAAGTTATATCCAAAAGGTTCAATTTATCCATGTCAGACGATTCTTGCTGTTAATACTCTTTGTCATATGGGATATGTAGCAGATAACAGAATAGAAAAAACTTTGCAACATCTTTTAGATATTCAGTATAAAGATGGTGGATGGCGTTGTAATAAATTCAGCTTTGGACGAGGGCCAGAAACTGAATATTCTAACCCATTTCCAACTCTGAATGCTTTGAATGTATTTAGATTTAGTGATTATTTAAATAAAGAAAGTTCGCTTGATAAAGCGGTAGAATTTTTATTAGAACATTGGGTAATAAGAAAACCAATTGGACCATGTCATTATGGAATAGGTAAATTATTTATGGAAGTAGAATACCCTTTCCGTAATTACAATATTTTTTTATATGTTTATGTGTTATCTTTTTATAATAAAGCAAAAAAAGATAAAAGATTTATTGAAGCATTTGAAATATTGAAATCTAAAACAAAAAACAATCAGATTGTAGTTGAAAGAGTTGTTCCAAAACTTGCAAAACTATCTTTTTGTAAAAAAAATCAAACAAGTGAATTAGCAACAATTCGCTATAATGAAATTTTGAAAAATATTAAATGATTTTCATTTTTAGAAAAATTGAATTTGCATTGGAAAAATAAATTATGTTATAATTATATCGTATTACGATATCTTTGTTCGATATAACATAATGTTTAATAAAGGAGATGGAAATGCAAAATCAAATTTTAAGAAAGCTTTTCCTAGGTTTTATTCAAATTCATATACTTTATCATGCAAAAAAAGAACCTTTCTATGGTGCTTGGATGATTGAAGAGCTCAAAGAACATGGATATGATATGAGTCCGGGAACTTTATATCCTATTCTTCACAACATGGAATCTAGTGGACTTCTAGAAAAAGAGGAAAAGAAAGTAGAAGGAAAAATCAGAAAGTATTATAAAATAACTGATCTTGGCAACGAAATTTTGCATGAAGCACAAAAGAAAGCATATGAATTATTTAAGGAAATTAAAGAATAGTTATAAGGGAGGGATTTCTATTTTTGAACTAAAAAAAGTAAAATATAAAAATATTTTAAATATAGAAAATCTTGTTATAGAAAAACATAAAGTTACTTGTATTGTTGGAGAAAGTGGTAGTGGTAAAACTACACTTATAAAATTATTAAATAAAATAATAAGTAGTGATAGCGGTAAAATTTTTTTTAATAATCAAGAATTAAATTCTATTAATTCTGTTGAATTAAGAAGAAATGTTGTAATGCTTCCGCAAGTTCCTACTATATTTCCAGGAAACATTAAAGATAATCTTCTAATAGGACTTAAATTTGCAGAAAAACCTCTCGTTGATGATGATAAACTTCGTCAAGTTTTAAACATTATTAATTTAAAAAAAGAACTTCTTGATGAAAGTGATAGCTTATCAGGCGGGGAAAAACAAAGACTTACTTTAGGAAGAGTAATACTTTTAGATCCAGATGTATTTTTGTTAGATGAACCTTCTTCTTCGCTAGACGAAGAAACAGAACGTGTTATTATTGAAAAACTAGTCTCATATTCAAAAGAAATGAATAAAACATTAATTATGGTTACTCATTCTAAAAAAATTGCTCAGATTTATTCGGAGAATATAATACATATTCATAAAGGCAAAGTTTTACAATAGGGGGAGGCAAGCATATGAATGATATAATTGATTTAAGCTTGATGCAAATGATTGCGGCTTATATTTTTGTTATAATCTTATTAGTTATTGTTAAATTTAAAAAAATTTCTAGAGAAAAAGAAATTTTTATTTCTTCGCTAAGAATGACTATTCAATTAATAGTTACAGGATACATACTTGTGTATGTTTTCAATTCTCCATCGCCATTGTACACAATTCTTATTTTAATCATAATGGAAATCTTTGCTATTTATAATATTATTAAGAGAACTAAAACTAAACTTTCATCAAATCTAAAAAAAATAATTGCATTTTCAATGATTTTCGGTACATTATCTTGTATTTTATATTTTTTATTTGTAGTAGTTCGTATATCTCCTTGGTATAACCCCCAGTATTTCATTCCTATTGCAGGAATGCTTATAGGTAATTCTATGACTGGTATTTCTTTGGGCGTTAATCGGTTAGTAGATGGTATGCAATCACACAAACACTTAATTGAAGGAGCACTAATGCTCGGAGCAACTCCTAAAATAGCTGCTAAACAAATTGTAGATAATGCTTTTGATTCAGCAATATTACCAACTATTAATTCTATGGTTGGAATGGGAATTGTTTTTTTACCCGGAATGATGACCGGTCAAATATTATCTGGAACTTCTCCTGTTACTGCAATAAATTATCAAATAGCTATTATGCTTGGAATACTTGGTAGTGTATCGCTAACTGTTATTCTATTTGTTCACTTAGGATATAAAACTTTTTTTAATGATAAAGATCAATTAATTTCTAATCAATAAAAATAATATAATAAAAAAAGAACTGTTCATAAAAAATTTATATGTGCAGTTCTTTTTTTGATTTTGCAAAATAACGATTTTCATTTAAGATTTTTTTATCTCCTGAAATATTGAAAAATCTAGATATCAAGAATTGGATATAATTCCATTAAAGATTTCCCGACTTTTTGAGTTATGAGGCAAAAAAACACCAAAACTATTTCTTGACCTGAGTTTTGGTGTTTTAAAAATGTCCTATTATATTTTCAAATTTTTTGACAAATCTAATTTCGTACATGCTCTAAATTGTGTTAATGTCATATTCGTTTTTAATAAAGGTCTTTTGAGTATCATAGATAAGTCAATATATGTTTGAGATAATTTGATTGGGGTTATTAGATTATCTGGATAACTTCCTTGAACTATTGCCGTTGGTTCGTTTAATGCTTTCATTATTTTACATGCTGATATATTTTTTTCTTTATGTTCTTTTAGTAAGTATTGAAAATATCTTATTATACACAAGGATATAAAACACATTGCAAAATGACCTTTTATATGTTCATCACTCCATACAAATACTGGTCTTGCTTTTAAATCTGTTTTCAATACTCTAAAACTATCTTCGATTTTCCATAATCCGTTATATATGTCTGATACTTTTTCTGTATCTAAATTCAAATTATTTGTAATTATTGCATAATAACCATCATAACGTGATGCTTCTATTATTTTTTCATCATCTAATTTCCAACCCTCTGTATCAATTTCCATTTGCAAATATTGATTACTTCCTCTTT
>CAYZNB010000039.1:0-21237 GCA_964478535.1 uncultured Thermotogaceae bacterium | reverse complement strand
AATTTGATCTTGTTCGCGTTTATTTTATCTTTATTTACTACTTCATTATTATAAGGATCTAATGTTTTTACCAACCAATTCCAACTTTCTACTTTATTCAATAAAATTTACAGAGTTAAATTTATTCATTGCTTTATCTATTTCTTCGTTTTTCAACATATCAATTATTTCACATACGGGATCAAGTATCAATCCTAATTTAGACAATTCATCATTAGTAAAAGGCTTTAAAACATAATCAGCAAGATTCATAAAATCAGGCTTTTTATCAATTCCTATTCTTATTCTAGGAAAATTCGACCCAATTACTGAAATTATTGATTTCATACCATTGTGACTTCCAGCAGATCCATTTTTTCTTATTCTTACTATTCCATAATCAAAATTGACATCATCGTATATAACTGTGATATTTTGCGGGATAAATAAGCCCCACTTTTTGTATGTCTCTTGAAAAATTTGACCACTCAAATTCATAAAAGTTAAAGGTTTAATTAAAATCATTTCATTTGTTTCATAAGCTTCAAAAGATCTTCCAGAAATTTTTTTAAAATCAACATATTTCTTATTTTTATCAACATAATGATCAATAGCTAAAAAACCCACGTTATGTCGTGTGAAGACATAACGTGGACCTGGATTTCCTAATCCTATAAAAATTTTTTTATTATTCATTGCTTCCTTTTTCTTCTATTGCTTCAGGTTCAAGATTTTCGTCTTCATCGCTTTCTTCTGAAGGTTCTTCTTCCGCACCTGGTTTTGTAATTGTTGCAAATAGAGTGTCTTCGTCCATCAATATTTTTGTGTCTTCAGTAAATTTATCTTTAATATCTTCAAGTGTTATATGACCAAAAATATCTAAGTTTGAAATGTCTATTTCAACATATTCGATAACATTTTTTGGTAATACTTCTATAGGAATTTCATAAACCATCGTTTGAAGAATTCCGCCATTTTCAACCCCAATAGGTTCGCCAATATACTGAACAGGAATATTAAGATGCATATAATGTCCTGCTGCCGGAACATAAAAATCAGCGTGAATAGGTCTGTCTGATACTCTGTGTCTTTGAATTGTTTTTAAAAATACTGTTATATTTTCTGTTTTTTCTCCATCTTTAATAATTAAATTTATTAAAGATGCTTCTGTAATTTTTCCTAAAATACTATCAAATTCAGAACTAGGAATACTGATATGAATATTTTTTTCTACTGCTGGACCATATACAACTGCTGGTACCAAACCTTCTCTTCTTAATGCTAATGGTTTTTTCTTTAAATCTCTTACGACTACTTCAAGATTTGTTGATCTCGCCATCGTCTTTTCACTCCTTTTTGTTTTAAGTTTTTCGCTATTGCGAATTATTGGAATAATATGCTTACAGATAAATTTTTTCTTATTCTTACTACAGCTTCTCCAAAAAGAGGAGCAACTGATATCACTTTAAATTTATCTGGTAGGTCTTTATGATATATTGTATCTGTTACAATAACTTGTTCAATAATCGAGTTTTGTAACTTTTGTTTTGCTTCTTTGGAAAGAACACCGTGAGTAGCTGCTGCAGTTACACTTTTTGCACCATTTTTCATTATTGCTTCTGCGGCACCTATTAATGAGCCTCCTGTATCTATGATATCATCAAACAAAATACAGTCTTTATCTTTTACATCACCAATTACATTGACTATTTCAGCAACGTTATCTTTTGGTCTTCTTTTATCTAGTATTGCTAAAGAAGTAGATAGTTTTTCGGCAAATTTTCGGGCTCTTTTTACTGCCCCAACATCTGGGGAAACAACTACGGTATTTTCAGGATTTATATTCTTTTCTTCTAAAAAATATGTTGCAAAAACAGGAAAACTCCATAAATTATCTAACGGAATATCGAAAAAACCCTGAATTTGTTCAGCGTGTAAATCAACGGTAGCCACTCTATTAGCACCTGCTGTTGTAAGTAAATTTGCGACAAGTTTAGCTGTTATGGGATCTCTTCCTCTAGCTTTTCTATCTTGTCTTGCATAACCATAATAAGGAATTATTAATGAAATACTTGCGGCGGAAGCCCTTTTTAATGCATCAATCATTATTAATAATTCCATAAGATTATCGTTTACAGGATCAGATATCGATTGGATGAGATAAACATCGTATCCTCTAACTGTTTCATTAATTCTTACATTAATTTCGCCATCCGCAAAAGAAGTTACTTCACAATCTCCCATTCTTGTTCCAATATACTCAACTATTTTTTGTGCAAGCGGAGTATTAGAGTTACCAGTAAAAACTTTCATATCGTTTCTGCTGACCAAAGACATAGGTGGAGTCTCCTTTCCTTATTTTTCTTTTTTCCAGTTATTTTTTGTAATTTGCCTAGCTCTTCCTAAAGCAAGAGAATTTTTCTCAACGTTTTTAGTTATTACAGAACCGGCTCCTATAGTTGCATTTTCTTCTATAGTAACAGGTGCAACAAGTGAAGAATTACTTCCTATAAAAACATTATTTTCTATTTTTGTTTTAAATTTATTTTTTCCATCATAATTACAAGTTATAGTTCCTGCCCCAATATTAACTTTTTCGCCTATTTCGGCATCCCCTAAATAACTTAAATGAGATGCTTTAGAGCCTTTACCTAAAGTGGTTTTCTTTATTTCAACAAAATTTCCAACTTTGCTATTTTCTTCAAGAACCGCTTTTTCTCTCAGTCGTGTAAAAGGACCTACTGAAACATTTGATTTAATTACGGCTTTTTCGCATTCTGAATGTATTATTTTAGAGTTGTTTCCAACTTCACAATTTTCTATTCTTGTCATTGGTCCTATTATGCAATCTTCGCCTATAATATTTTTTCCGTAAATAAATGTTTGAGGATAAATTATAGTATCTCTGCCTATTCTCGTATCATAAGAAATATAAGTGCTTTCAGGGTCTGTTATAGTTACGCCTTCAAGCATTAATTCATTTAGTTTAATATTTCTTGCAGCTTTTTCTAATTGAGATAATTGAATTCTATCGTTCACACCTGAAATTTCAATTTGGTTTGCTATCTTTAAAATTCCTACTTTATCCATAAAATTAAATGAGTCAGTTAAATAATATTCTTTTTGAGCATTATTTGGTTTGATTTTTTTTAATGATTCTACCAATTTATCGGTTTTAAAAATAGCTATTCCACTATTGATTTCATTTATTTTTAATTCGTTTTCAGAAGCATCTTTATGTTCTACAATTTTATTAAATTTATCGTTTATTCTTACTATTCTTCCATATCCGAAAGGATTTTCCATATCTACTGTAATAAGTGTTGCATCATTTTTTTCAAACTCATGCATTTTTATTAAATCAGATAAAGTTTTTTCGCTTATTAAAGGTACATCGCCATAAGTTATAAGAAGATTATCACCCGTTAAAAAATTTTTAGCGCTCATTACAGCGTGAGCTGTGCCTAGCTGTTCTTTTTGCTCAAATATTTCAACATTTTCAGGGATGATATTTTTAATTTGCTCAATACCATGACCTAAAACAACGGCAACTTCAGCAGTTAAATTAAGAGATTTTTCAACCACCCAAGTTAAAATAGGTTTTTCGAGAATTTTGTGCATTACTTTAGGTACTTTCGAATTCATTCTTTTCCCCATACCTGCAGCTAATATTAAAATTTTCATTTTACTCCCCCCTTGCTCTAACAATTTCATTTTAACATTTATATTTTTAGTTTAAGTTAATAAAGTGTACATTTTTCTACATTTTTGATAAAATGAATTTTATTATATCTTGAGTATCAAGATTAGAAATATTTTCCATTTTAATTATCTTATAAACTTTTGATCTTTCAAAACCGAGTTGTTCGAGTGCGTCTAAAGCATCAGAAAAACTTTCAGTTTTTACTTCTAAATCAATAGTTTCAAAGTTGTTTTTTAGTTCGGAAATAATTCTTTCAGCTGTTTTTGCACCTATTCCGGGTAATGAAGTCAACCCTTTTACATCTTGAGCAGAAATCATAGAAGCAATTTTTTCAGAATCATTTGTTCTTAATATTTTTGCAGCTGTTTTAGGACCTATTTTAGAAACTTTTTTTAAGTTTGTAAACATTTTTCTTTCGAAAGAATCAAAAAATATAAATAGTGTCATGTTCCATTCATTCATTTCAAAATGTGCATAAAAATCGTATTTTTCACCGATATTTAAATTTTTTAATACTCTAAAAGACGGAAATGCCTCAAGAGTTATAGAATTACATTTTATAACAGCATTTTCGTTATCATAATCGAGTAAAGTTGCTTCTATTTTTTTTAACATTTCAACACCTTATTATTGTCTTTTAAAAGATATCCTCTGATTTCTCCAACTAAATATAAAGAGCCTGTTACAAAATAATAATCAGATTTTTCTTTCAACAATTTTTCAAGTCCTTCAACTGATGATTCTATAAACTCTATAGGTTTGTTAAAATTCATTTTCATTTTCATATACAAATCATAAGCATTTTCATTTCTATCTGTATCAATTTTAGCTACTATTATTCTATCGAATAAATTAACTATTGTTTCTATCATCTCATCGCCATCTTTATCGTCTAATATACCAATTAAAGCTACTTTTTTTGAAAAAGGTAGATACATATTACACGTTTTTTCAAGCATTTTTATTCCGTCAACATTATGCGCACCTTCAAGAATAATTTTTTTTCCATCTTTTTCAAACATTTCAAATCTTCCTTCCCATTGAAATTCTTTTATAGCTTTTCTAAGAGATTCTTCGTTCAGTTTAATAGAATTTTTTTCAGCATAAGATTCAGCGGCAGCAAGTGCAACAGTTAAATTATGTGGCTGATATGCTCCATTGCTTTTAAAAATAAGTTCATTAAGGTTTAGATTAATACCTGAATAGTCTATAGTATTCCAGTTCATAGAGTATTTAGGATGAGTATAATTAAAATCATTACTAAACCTTAAAATTTTAGAAGCATTTGAAATTTGTGCTTTTTTATTAATTACTTCAAAAACAGAATCATTGACATCTCCTACAACAACAACCGCATTTTCTTTTATAATTCCTGCTTTTTCATAAGCAATTTCTTCAAGAGTGTTTCCGAGGGTTTTAACATGATCTTTTTGAACAGTGTTAACTATACAAACATCTGGTTTAACAACATTTGTTGAATCGAGTCTTCCACCAAGACCTACTTCTACAATTGCTATATCTATGTTGTTTTTTTGATAATGTTTGAAAGCCATCGCCGTTATTATTTCAAAAAAGGAAGGCTCCATTCCTTCATCAAGCACTCCCATTCTTTCAACAACAGGACTTATTTCATAATATAAATCAACAAAATCTTTTTGCGTGATATTATTGTCATTTATTCTTATTCTTTCTGTAATGCAAACAAGGTGTGGGGAGATGAAAGTTCCCACTTTATATCCTTGCTCAATAAATATTTTAGAAAGAGCTTTAGTTACACTCCCTTTTCCATTAGTTCCTGCAACATGAATTATTTTAAATGATTTTTCAGGGTTATCTAATTGCCTGCATAATTCTTCAATTCTATCTAACCCTAATTTTATTTTTACATTACTTGCTTTTCTTCCGTAAAGAGTATTTACAACATGTTCGAAATTCATAATTATTTTAGCTCCTCATATAATTTAGATAATTTAGATAGTTGATATTCTGCTTCTTTAAATTTTTCTTTTGTTTCTTCTATTATATCTTGTTCAGCTTTTTCTATAAAATCTTTGTTTGCAAGTTTCTTTTTAAATTTTTCAACTTCTTTTTCATTTTTTTGCATTTTCTTTTCTAATCTTTTCTTTTCTGCTTCTATATCTATTAAATCACCTAGAAGAACATAAAATTCAATGTTTTCACCTACATATGCTGTTGCAGATTGATTTGGTTTTTCAACAGTTTTTTCTATATTTTCAACATGACCGAGCATTTTAATTTTTTCTTGTGCATTTGAAGAAAGATCTTCTATACTTTTATACATAACTTTTACATTTTTATTCACCGCAATATTCATTTCAGCTTTTACATTTCTTATACCTCTCACTATTTCCATTATCTTTGAAAAATAAGATTCTTCTTTTTCAAAGATTTGATTTTCTAGTTTTTCAGGAAATTTTGAAGTTATAACTACATCATTATCTTTTTTATTTGGAAGTCCCGCCCACAATTCTTCAGTTAAAAACGGCATAAATGGATGTAAAAGTTTAAGTGCTGAGTCCAAAACTTGCACAAGAACATTTTGAGCAATATGTTTTTCTTTTCCTTCCATTTTTAAACGATCTTTTACAGCTTCTATATACCAATCACAATATTCATTCCAGAAAAATTCGTACAACGCTTTTGCTGCAATGTTGAAATTATATGATTTTATATTGTTGTTTACTATTTCTTTAGTTCTATTCAACCTTGTAAAAATCCATTTATCTTCATCATACAAATCATTTTCTGTTAATGAAAGTTCTTCAAAATTTTCCATATTTATATAAACGAATCTTGTAGCATTCCAAATTTTATTTGCAAATTTTGAATATGTTTCTATATCATTTATATCTAATTTTACATCTCTTCCTTGAGAAGCTAGAATAGAAAGCGTAAATCTTACAGGATCGGCACCAAATTTATCTATTACTTCAATTGGATCTATACCATTTCCTAAAGATTTCGACATTTTTAATCCTTTTTTATCTCTCACTAAAGGAGTGATATAAACATCTGAAAAAGGTTTTTCATCCATAAATTTTTCGCCCATCATTATCATTCTTGCTATCCAGAAAAAGATGATATCAAAAGCGGTTACAAGAACTGAAGTTGGGTAAAATCTCTTTAAATCTTCAGTTGAATCAGGCCATCCTAAAGTTGAAAACGGCCATAATGCTGAAGAAAACCACGTATCTAAAACATCTTCATCTTGATAAATATTTTCAGAATCACATTTATCACATTTTGTTACTTTTTCTTCTGAAACAGTTATATGTTCGCAATCATTACAATACCATACGGGTATTCGATGTCCCCACCACAGTTGTCTTGAAATACACCAATCTCTTATTTCATTCATCCAATTAAGATAAACTTTTTTCCATTTTTCAGGATAGAATTTAACGTTATTATCTTCAACTACCTTTATAGCTTTTTCTGCAAGAGGTTTCATTTTTACAAACCATTGATCCATAAGCATAGGTTCTACAACACTACTACATCTGTAACATTGTCCTACAGAATTTTTGTAATTCTCAATTTTTTCAAGAAGATTAAGTTCTTCAAGTTCTTTTACTATAAGTTTTCTCGCTTCATATCTATCCAAACCTTCAAATTTACCACCGTTTTTATTAATTTTAACATTTTCATCCATTATTTGAATTCTTTCTAAATCATGCCTTAAACCTATTTGATAATCGTTAGGATCATGTGCAGGCGTAACTTTTACAAAACCCGTTCCAAATTTAGGATCAACATAAGCATCTGCAATAATAGGGATTTCTCTATTCATTAAAGGAAGAATAACTTTTTCTCCTATAAGATGTTTATTATTTTCATCCGAAGGGTTAACTGCAATTGCAACATCTCCAAGCATTGTTTCAGGTCTTGTTGTAGCAACGATTATGTATCCGTCTTTATTTTTAAAGGGATATCTTATATGCCATAAATGACCATTTTTATCTTCATGTTCTACTTCATCATCTGCTAAAACAGTACCACAATGATGACACCAGTTTACTATATATTTTCCTCTGTATATTAAACCTTCATTATATAACTCAACAAAAACCTTATTAACAGCTCCACTTAATTTTTCGTCAAGAGTGAATCTCTCTCTATTCCAATCAACAGAAGCTCCAAGTGCTTCTATTTGCTTTTTTATGTGTTCTCTGTATTCATCTGCCCATTCCCACACTTTCCCTACAAAAACATCTCTATCATAATCCTCACGTCTTTTGCCTTCAGTTTCTTTGAGATGTTTTTTAACAACGTGTTCTGTAGCTATTCCAGCATGATCTTCTCCTGGAAGCCATAAAGCATCAAACCCTTTCATTCTATAAAATCTTGTTAAAATATCCTGAAGTGTTAAATTTAAAGCATGTCCCATATGAAGCCTTCCAGTAATGTTTGGTGGTGGAATAACTATAGTGAATGATTCTTCACCCTTTTTATCTGGTGCAAAATAATTTTTTTCTTTCCATAAAGAGTACCATTTTTTTTCAATTTCCGATGGAGTATATCTTTTCCCTATGTCCATATATTAAACCTCCTTTATTATTTGTTTAAGTTGGTTAGTTAGTTGGTCAGGAAAAACAAAAATATTTCTAAAAATATTTTTGATTTTTAAGCCCCTCCGTAAAAGATAGTGAGTAAAAATTATTGAACACTCACCGCTCTGTCATCTCGAACGACGTTTTTTGGAGGAGAGATCTGCGTACTTTGATTTTGTAATAAAATATTTCAAAACATAAAACCACAAACCCGCAGATTTCTCCTCAAAAGAAGGACGCTTTTTCGTTCGAAATGACAAATCACATAATTTTTTTAACTATTTATAAGTTTCAACTTTTCATAATTGTTCTCAAATATTTCTAAAAATATTTTTCGTTCTTTATCACGCTTTGACAGTAAGTATGAATGAAATAAAGTAGTGAACAATTGAGAATTTTCGTCAAAAAAACAATTGAGAGGATAAAAAAATACGTAAGAAAATAGCATGTCTGAGCGTAGCGAGTTTGCTATTTTTAGTAGTTTTTTTCAGAGCGAAATTTGTTTTTTAGAAAATTAGATCTTGTTCGCGTTTATTTTATTCATATTTACTACATCATTATTAAAAGCATTTACAAAAAGCTGTCCACTTATTTTCCACTGTCTATATATTTTGTCAAATTTACAGAAATTGTCAACCCTATAACTATTCCAAAAGATGAAAAAAATGTTTGATACATAAAAGTAAACGCTTGGTTATGAAGACCTTCAAGAAAACTTTGTAATGCAAAAAATGCAGTAGCACCTGGAACTAATGGTATAATACCAGATGTGACAAACATTTTCTTATTAATTTTAATAATTTTTGAAAAAACATAAGAAACAAATCCAACTGACATAGATGCAAATATTATACCACTTTCAAAGCTTATATTGTTAGAAAAAATTTCATATATAAACCAGCATAATGCTCCATTTATTGAACATAAAGGCAAAAATTTAAATTTTGTTTTAAATAAAATAGCAAAAGCAGAAGAAGCAAAACCTGCAAAAAGTATTCTAATAATCATATCAAATACCCCCAAAATGCTTCCGACATACCTGCACCCATTATTAAAGCGCCTAATACAAAAGTAGCTTCAACAAGCTTAGAAGTGCCTGTAACAAAGTTTCTTTCGCCCAAATCAAGAACACCTTGAGTTAATAAAAGACCAGGAACAAAAACCATTATAGAACCAGCAAGTGTAGAAAATGAATTTAAACTTGTTAATAATCCAAAAAAATTTACAAAAGAATGACAAGTAAAACCAGCAAAAAAATCTTTAGATATTTTATTATTTATTTTATAAGTTATAATATATGATAGAAAACCCGAAAAAGCAGAAAACAAAGCATCATAAAAATTACCGCCAAAAACAATACAAAAAGAATAAGAAGCGATAAAAACTGCAAAAATTAGTTTAATAAAAGAATAATTTTTGTTTTCTGTTATACTTTTAGCTTCTTCTAACTTTATTCTTAGTACAGCAAATGAAGGAGGATTTGATATAATTTCTTCTGAAAGGGTTTCCCAAATCTTTAAATTGGAAAAATCAATCTTTATTTCAGTGATTCTTTTTATTCGTGTTGTTGAGTTTCCTTCTTCATCAATTATGGTAAAATATATAACAGTGCCCATACAAGCTATTTGAATATCATAGTTATATGATATTCCTATTTTATAAAGATAACTTTCTATTTCAGAGGCACTTGAACCATAAATATATAAGTTTTTTGTTATTTCCATAAATGTGTCCGCTATTCTTTCTATATGCATAAAAATTCACCTATTTTTTAAGGAGTGTAGGATATAATGTCTAAAAATTTTTCAGAAAAAGTATTAAAAAATGTTAATAGAAGTTTTATATTATTTGCATTAACAACAATTTTACTTGTTTTTTTTAGTTCTTATAGAATTATCTATCAAAATGTTGAGAATAATTTGAGTTTTTTGAAAATGAATAAAGAAAAATATGTTGATGAATTATTATTTGAAATAAGATCAGAATTTTTTAATTTTATGAATAGAGAAAAAAATAATTTAAATTATATAGATATTATATACAATTTAGATAAAAATTCTTTTACTTTTCAATCATCAAAAGATTATAATTTTATACAAAATGATTTTAAAGATGAAAATATTATAATTTTACCACAAGAAAAAGTATTTTTAGTTTTTTCGGATTATTTTGATGGTAACAAATATTTATATGGAATAGATATGAAAAAATTTTTAGAAAAATTAAATTCTTTTTCGTCTATTGGAAAATATTTTGCTATAATAAAAACGGAATACGGCTTAGTATTTCCAGAAAATATTATTTTCAAAGATTTTACAGAAGAGATGATTAAAAAAAATTCAAGTTTTTTAAACTTTCAAAATGAAAGGTATAACATAGATTTTATTAAAAAAAATGGATTTGAAGTAATAATTTTAATGAATTCGGATATATTAAATGAGTATATTTTGACAACTTTGTATTTAATTATTTTTTTTATGGTTATTTCTTGGATAATAATTTTTATAAATATAAAATATTTTAAATTTATTATGAAAAAGCCTATTAATAGTATTTTGTCTGGAATTCAAAATGTAAATGAAAATATAAGTTCAAAAATTTATTATTATGATGAAGATGAATTTAAAATAATTGTAGATGAACTAAATAAGCTTTATTCTAATATCGAATTATCTATAAAAGAAATCAAAAGATCTGAAATTGAGGCTAAACATTCTTCTGAATTTAAAGGACAAATTTTAAAAGTCTTATCTCATGAAATAAGAACACCTTTACACTCTATAATAGGTTTTTCAGATCATATAAAAAGAGAATTAAAAAATGAAAAAAGTATTTTAGTAGCAAATACTATTAAAAAAAGTGCAAAAGATCTCCTTAAAAAATTTGAAAGATTGATGGAAAGGGCAAAAATAGAATCAGAATCTGCAAGTATAAAATTAAATTTTGAAAAAAATAACTTGTTAAGCGTTATATTTGAAAATGCCACAAAATATGAATCTATATGTAGATCAAAAAATATAAAATTTATTTTTGATAATAGTGATTTTGATACAAATCATGTTAAAAATAGCGTAGTTGATTCGGATAAGTTAAAAAAAATTTTCAACGAACTTTTAGATAATGCAGCAAAATTTACTTCAGAAGGATATATAAAATTTATTGTAAAAACTACTGAAGAAAATTTGAAAGTTATTATAAAAGATACAGGAATAGGAATTCCTTCTAAAGATATTTATAGATTATATGAGCCTTTTTTTCATTCGGAAAATTATTTGAGAAGAAAATATGAAGGGCTTGGGATAGGATTAGGCATAGTAAAATATTATGTCGAAATAATGGGCGGAGACATTTTCCTTAAAGCTGAAGATGTAGGAACTTGTGTGAGTTTTGAAATACCGCTGTTGTTAAATAATCAAAAAATAGAAAATTTTAATTTTGAAAAAGAGATTCAAACGTTTGAATCAAAATATTTTGATATTGATTATGAAAAAAAAGATTTTATAATCGTTTTAAAAGAAATTAAGGAAGCTTATATAAAAATACACGATTCTGAAGATAAAACAGAAATATTTAGTATGCTTTATTGTTTGTCAGAAAAATTATTGAAGTTTAAATTTGATGCTCTTAATAGTATTAATTTAACTTTAATACAAATGGAAAAGCTTTATAGTCATCAAAGAAATAGATTTTTATATAAAGAATTAATAAAAAAATTTGAAATAAGAAAATTATAGAAAGAGAGTTTTAATTTTATGAAAATTAATCTTTAATTAACAAAAAATTTTCTTGCAATATTTATAAAGAGGTGTTATAATCATATTCGTAAGTGAATATTCCGGGTTAGCTCAGCGGTAGAGCGGATGGCTGTTAACCATTAGGTCGGGGGTTCGAATCCCTCACCCGGAGCCATAAAAAAAGAGTGCTTTTAAGCACTCTTTTTTTATATAGTATTCAATATTTTTTCTGTATTAAATAATTTTGAAATAAGAAATACAAAAATAGAAGTTACAGTAAGATTTGAAATGACCATCAATATAAATCCAATAGTGTTAAATTGAGCTATTATAATATCTTTAAGAACAAAAATTACATTTCCAACCGGTATTAAATAAAGCAATAAATTTGATGTGGTGTCTAAATTCATTGTAGCTACTCCTACAACTATTGCAATTATAAGAACAGGACTTGCAAAACCTGAAGCTTGTTTCATATTTTTTGCGAAACTTCCTAAAAATACAAATAAAGAAGAAGCAACACTACTTAATACTAAAATTGAAATAAGTAAACCTAATATAGCCATTGGAGTAAAAGCTGAAAAATTTGCAAACTCCATTTCTCCACCAATCATAGAAGAATTAAGATAAAATGCAAAAATTAAGCCTCCAAAAGTTGAAGCAGCATTCATAATTCCTATTATCATAACATAAAAAAGTTTTCCTAAAGCAATTGAAGTTCTTGAAACTTGATTCACAAGAATTGAAGCAAGACTTCCTCTTTCTTTTTCTCCCGCCGTAGTATCAAGTGCAATCCCCATTCCAGAAGAAAATATATAAATTAAAAGCATGTAAGGAATCATCATTGCGGCAAATTGACTTCCTTGAGATTCTTCAGGAGCAATATCGATTAAATTTGTATTAATAGAGTTTAAAGTATTTAAATTCATTCCAAAAGCATTTAATTTTTCATTTGTCAATATTTCTTGATAAGCAGATAACGCATTAGCAACTCTTTGAGCGGCAAAAGTTAATTTTTGCGAAGTCGAATCATAATAAACATTTATTTCAGACTTTTCTCCAGGAATAAAGTTATTAGGAAATTCAACTTTAACAAAATTTTCTTCATAATCTGAATCAACCAAATTGAAATTTAAAAACATTGGAAGAACTTCCATAAATCTTGCATCATTAGCATTTTCTAAATTTAAATTATATACTGTTTCGTGAGCGGTTCTCTGCTGTCTTTCTGTAACGAAACCTATAGTTACAAATATTGCAGGCATTATAATGAATGGAAGTATGAATACTGAAAAAATAGCTCCTTTATCTTTGAATACATTTAAAGTTTCTTTTTTAAAAATAATTATAGCATCTCTAAGCATTTTCAAGCAACCCCTTTCCTTTTGCCAAATCAAAAAATATATCTTCTAAATTTTGTGTGTTATATTTTTTCAACAATTCTTCTTTTACACCATTTTCTACTAGTTCTCCATTTAATAAAATTCCTACTCTATCACAAAGTTTTTCTGCTTCAGACATTATATGAGTAGATAAAATTACAGTTTTTCCTTTCTTTTTATAATCAAAAAGAAAATCTATAACTATTTTTGAAGCTAAAATATCTAATCCATTTGTAGGTTCATCAAAAATTATAACATCAGGATCGTGTATTAAACTCACTGCGATAGATGCTTTTTGTTTCATACCAGTAGAACATTTCTCTATAGGTTTATCTAAAAAAGTGTTCATATCTAAATAATTTGATAATTCTGTAATTCTTTGTTCTATAATGTTATTTTCGATATGATTCAATTGGCCAAAAAATTTTAAAAGCATTCTAGGAGATAAATTTCCTGATAACTTCATATCTCCTGTTAAAAAACCTACAGAATCTCTAACTTTTCTAGAATCTTTTTGAGAATTCAACCCCATAACTTCGGTATATCCTTTATCAGGTTTTAAAAGAGTTACTATTGTTCTTAATGTTGTAGTTTTTCCAGCCCCGTTAGGACCTAAAAGACCGTAAATTTCTCCAGGATATGCTGTGAAATCAACATTTTTTAATACATCTTGTTTTCCTTTTTTTGTTTTAAAAGATTTGTACAAACCACTTACTTTAACCATAAAAAACCTCCTTTTAAAATAAATATTTTTATAACTACTTATAAAAATATTGTTATTATATAATAAAGCAAAAAAGAAAATATATTAGCAGAACTAAAACCAGTGAATCTTAAGATTCACTGGTTTTTAAACTTAAATTAAAATTTAAATTAAAATCCAAAGGTTATTCCAGAAGAAACAGTATAAAAAGCAGATAATTTTTCATTAACTCCAACTATTTTTTTACCATTTTCAAAAGTCCAGCTTTTGGGAGCATATCCAATTACATAATCGCCTTTTACAAAAAAGCTGAAAAATGTTGATGGATTTAAATATAAAGCGGCATTAAAAGATGCTGCAAATGCTTCAAAGTTTAAAGTGTTAATGTAAGGAGCATCGCCATTTATAAAATCTTCGATTGTTTCTCCAGTTCCACTAAAATTTAATCTTAATTGTTGAATATATCCACCTAATCCTAGTCCAGCTTCAATATTTATAAAGTCAAAAAAATTAAACATAGAAGAGATTGTAAAAAATCCGCAATCCATATAAATTTCATAATCATCATAAGAAACTAATCCCGAAAAACCTTCGCCACCCATAAATAGATGTTTTCCTATACGACCTTTCCCGCCTCCGCCAATTCCGAGAAAGCCCTCTGAAAGATCCGAAGTGTTAACAATGTTTTGAAGACCTTCAGGAAGAGTTTGACTTAGTTGATCTGGTGGAATATAAGTTATAGTGAACCCACCTCCGCCAAAATTAATAGAAAAAACCATAGTAATAGTTAACAAAAGAACAACTAAAGATAAAACCTTTTTCATACGAATCTCCCCTTTATTAATATTTTTCTTCAATAATTTTTGAAAATCCAGAGGAACTAATTTTTAAAAACCCTTCATTTTTCTCAGAAGTTAAAATTACAAATTTTCCACCAAAAGAATTTAAAGAGATATCTCGGGTATTTTTCCAAGAATCTAAATAGCGCATATTTAATTCAATTTTAAAAGTATTAAGTCTTAAATTATAGGTTTCTATAACATTAAGATCTCCTAAAATTGAAAAACTGTTTATAAAAATTTCTTTTATTTGATAAGTGCCAATAAAATCAACCTTAAAAACATCTAAATTAAAAATATCACTTTTTACTTCACAATTTAAACTTAAATTTGAAGCCGTTATATTTAGTTGATCAACTTCTAAAAAACCTTTTAAGAAAAGGTTCGAAACATTAATACTTATAAGGTTGTATTTTTGCATAGTTCCAATTATTATTTTTATATTTTCACCAGAGGAATTTTTTTTCTCATTAATAATTAAAGTGTCATTATTCTGATTAATTTCAAGTTTATCTGAAAGAAAAATCTTATCACTTCGAGAATCAAACTCAACTGTAACATTATCCGCATTTATAAAAATATTTTTAGAATATTCAACATATACGTTAGGGTCATAATAATTTGGAGTTATATCAATAGAATTCAAAAAAATTATAGCAATTAAAACAGAAAAAGGCAATAAAAGCATTTTAATATTTTTCAAAATAACACCTCCACTTATATAATTATATTATAGTCTAAAAATAAGATTTTTTCAACTATATAATGATAAGAAGTCAAAAAAAAGAATAAAGAGTATTATTCAAGAATTAATTAAAATAGACGATTAATTAAATATGAAAAGAAATTAAAAAGAGGAGGTGTAAGTGTTATGAAGATTGAAAGTTATAATATAAATATTAGTAGTAATAATTTTTATAAAAAAGAAGTTAAAGAAAAAGAAAATGAAAAATTTTGGTTAGAATCAAATGAAAATACAGAAAAAACTTTAAATGAATTTTTTAAAGAAAAGATAAAAGATTTAATTATTCCTGTTAATTTAAATTCTTTTGGAATAGAAGAGATTTCTGAAGAAGAGAATCTTTTGGATTCAAATGAAAAATTTAAATTGAAGCTTTTACAAGAAATGCTTGAAAGAATATCGGGGAAAAAAATAGATGTAAGCTTTATTGAAGATATAGAAAATTTAAAGAAAAGAATAAAGAATCATGGAAATAATTTGAACTTATATAACTCTAATGGAAATGTTGAAACGCCTTTACAAGGATGGGGTTACGAATATAATTATTCAAAAACAGAATATGAATTTGAAAAAACAGAATTTAATGCAACCGGTATAGTTAAAACATCTGACGGAAAAGAAATAAATATAGATATTAGTTTATCTCTACAGAGAGAATTATTTAATTACGAAAGTTTTAGTGTAAAAATGGGGGATGCTTTGATAGATCCTTTAGTAATAAATTTTGACGGTACATCTGCAGAGTTGTCCGAAAAGAAATTTCATTTCGATTTAACTTTTGACGGAAACATGGAATATATTTCTTCTTTAAATCCAGGTAGCGGTTTTTTGGCAGTTGATTGGAATAACGATGGAGTAATAAATGATGGAAAAGAATTATTCGGTCCACAAAGTGGAAATGGATTTAAAGAATTAGCAAAATATGACTCAGATGGTAATGGATGGATAGATGAAAACGATGAAATTTTTAATAAATTGAAAATATGGACTTTTGATGAAAACGGAAATTCAAAACTTTTTTCTCTTATAGATAAAAATATAGGAGCGATATATTTAGGCAATGTAGATACTAATTTTAGATTAATAGGAGCAGAAAACAACCTCAATGGTATGATTCAAAAAACTGGTATTTATTTAAAAGAAAATGGAACTGCAGGTTTGATACAACATATTGATTTGAGCGTATGATCAACGTATCACTTTTCAAATATATAAAAATTATATTATATTTTCGTTTTTCGATTTTTTTATATTGACAAAACGAGCTTCTGATGTTATAATTTACTACGTAATTAAGTGGGGGCTCGTAGCTCAGTTTGGTTAGAGCTTCCGGCTCATAACCGGGCGGTCGGTGGTTCGAGCCCACCCGAGCCCACCATAATTATTAAAAAACAGGCTTTTAGCCTGTTTTTTTATTTATCTACTAATCTATCTATTAATTCATCTTTTGCCACAAAAGGTAATGTTATATGATTTTCAGGATAGTTTTTATTATATTCAGCAACTGTTTCAATAGAATTTTCGTTTCTTGCCCATGCTCTTCTTGAAACTCCTCCCATAACATCCCACGGCATCGCCATCATGATTATATCGTCCGCTCTTTTACTTCCATCTAACACTAAACCAAAGCCACCATTTATAGACTTTCCAATACCTACTCCTCCACCATTATGAAGAGCTATTAAACTCATTCCTCTTGCCGCATTTCCTGCAAAACATTGCGTAGCCATTTCTGCCATTACATTTGAACCATCTTTAATATTTGCTGTTTCTCTATATGGCGAATCAGTTCCACCTGTATCGTGATGATCTCTTCCTATCATTACAGGCCCTATTTCACCATTTCTAACCATTTCATTAAATTTTAATGCAATATCACGTCTTCCTATAGCATCTTGATAAAGAATCCTCGCTTGTGTACCAACAACAAGTTTATTTTTTTCAGCATCTCTTATCCATACATAATTATCTCTATCTTGACCTCTTCTATTAGGATCTATACAGTCCATTGCAGCTTTATCAGTTTTTTGAAGATCTTCAGGATTACCAGATAAACACACCCATCTGAAAGGTCCGTATCCATAATCAAAAAGCATAGGCCCCATAATATCCTCTACATATGATGGGAATATGAATCCTTCAGAAGTATCGATACTATTTTTTGAAATCTCTTTTGCACCTGAATCAAAAACAGCTTTCATAAAACTATTTCCATAATCAAAGAAGTAAGAACCTTGATCAACTAATTTTTTTACAGCTTTAAAATGTCTAATTAAAGATTTATCAACAAGTTTTTTAAATTTTTCTTTATCAGAATCTAAAAGTGCTGTTCTTTCTTCAAAAGTTATATCAGCGGGACAATATCCGCCATCATAAGGAGCGTGACAAGAAGTTTGATCTGATAACAAATCTATTTTTATTTTATTATCCGCAGCATATTCAAGCAAATCAATTATATTTCCGTGATAAGCAATTGATATAGTTTCTTTTTTATCCATAAATTCCTTTGCTTTTTTGAAAGCATCTTCACAATTATTCGTTACGTAAGAAATCCAGCCTTGATCTGTTCTCGTTTTTATTCTTGAACGATCAACTTCAGCAACTATTCCAACGCCATTTGCTATTTCAACAGCTTTTCCTTGAGCTCCACTCATGCCACCTAATCCTGAAGTTACAAATAAATTACCTCTTAAATCTTCATTGTCTTTTATACCTAGTTTTAATCTTCCGGCATTTAATAATGTGTTGAAAGTTCCGTGAACAATCCCCTGAGGCCCTATATACATCCAACCACCGGCAGTCATCTGACCATAATTTGCAACGCCAAGTGCTTGAGCTTTATTCCATTCTTCTTGATTATCAAACATCCCTATCATCAAAGAATTTGTTATTATAACTCTTGGGGCTAATTTATGTGATTTAAATAAACCTAAAGGATGACCTGATTCAACAACTAAAGTTTGATCATCTGTCATAACTTCAAGATATTTTTTTATAAGTCTATATTGCATCCAATTTTGACAAACTTGACCAGTTTCACCATAAGTTACAAGTTCATAAGGATATAAAGCAACATCAAAGTCAAGATTGTTATCTATCATAACTTGAAATGCTTTTGCTTCTATAATTTTTCCGTTATATTTATCAATTGATTTTGCTTTTAAATTCCCTTCAGGTCGGAATCTATAGCCATAAATTCTTCCTTTTGTCATAAGTTCTTCTAAAAATTCAGGTGCAATTTCTTCGTGAAGATGTTCTGGAATATACCTTAAAGAATTCTTTAAAGCAAGTTTTATTTCACGCTTGTTCAAAGTCAATTCTCTTTTAGGGGCTCTTCTTATGCCCTCTTTAAACTTTGGATAATTTGGCAAAGTATCTTCTAAAATTATTTTCACCATTCTCACCTCTTTATTAATATAAATTTCCAACAATTTTTTCTGTTTCAGTTATTAACGCTTCTGATTTTATTATATCATAACAAGATTCGATATCAGGATAAATTACTCTATCTTTTTCCATATAAGAAACTTTTTCCCTTATCAAATCATAAACTTTTTTATTTACAGGACTTAATTTATCAGCACATTCCGCTATATCTACTGCTTGAACAGCGGTTAACAATTCAATAGATAACACTTTAGATGTGTTAAAAAGTATTTCAGCGCCTTTTCTTGCCGCAATAGTTCCCATACTAACATGATCCTCTTGATTAGCTGAAGAAGGTATAGAATCTACACTTGCAGGGTGGGCAAGAACTTTATTTTCAGAAACGAGAGCTGCTGCTGCATATTGTGGGATCATAAAACCTGAATTTAAACCTCCTGATTTAGAAAGGAAAGGGGCTAATCCAGAAAGTTGAGGATTCACCATTCTTTCTATACGTCTTTCCGAAATATTTGCAATTTCAGAAATAGCAATTGCAAAAAAATCCATTGCAAGAGCTACAGGCTGCCCATGAAAATTACCCGCAGAAATTACTTTTCCTTCATCAGACAAAACTATAGGGTTATCCGTAACAGCATTAATCTCTCTGTTAATTATCATTTCTACATATTCAATAGCATCTTTTGAAGCTCCGTGAACCTGAGGAACACAACGTATTGAATAAGCATCTTGTACTTTTAATTCAGTTTGAGCAGTTACGTTTTTACTTCCTTCAACTATTTTTAATATATTTTCTGCTGTTTTAAGCTGACCTTTTTGATTTCTTATCTCATGAACTTTTGGATAAAAAGCATCTGTTATTCCATTTAACGCTTCCATTGTCATTGCAGCTGTTAAATCAGCAGTTTTTAATATATTTATTGCATCGTATAAAGCAATTGAACCTATTGCAGTCATCACTTGAGTCCCGTTTATTAAAGCGAGGCCTTCTTTTTCAGATAATTCAAGAGGCATCAAGTCAAATTTTTTCAAAATTTCTTCACCAGAATATTTTTTTTCTTCGAAATAAGCTTCGCCTAAACCTATCATAGGCAAAACCATATGAGAAAGAGGGGCTAAATCTCCACTTGCACCTAAAGAACCTTTTTCAGGAATAACAGGAGTTATCCCAAGATTAAGAAAATCTATAAGTCTTTGGATTGTAGATAACCTTATTCCAGAAAAACCTTTTGATAAAGCGTTAGCTCTAAGGAGCATTATCGCTCTTACAACTTCAACACTTAAAGGATTTCCAACCCCACAAGCATGACTCATTATAAGGTTTTTTTGAAGTAATTTTAAATCAGATTTTGAAATACTTACATTACAAAATTTTCCAAAACCAGTATTTATTCCATACACAGGTTTGTGTTCTTCAACAATTTTTTCCACAAAATCTCTTGAATGATTTATCGCGTTTTTTGCTTCATCAGAAATTTGAACTTTGGCATTATTCCTTGCAACGTCTATTATCTGATTTATAGTGAGATTGTTACCATCAATAAACATAATATATCCTCCTATTTAGTCGTTTATCAGAAAGTTGGTTAAGGAAATCTTTCTGTTAAGTCTATTCTATCATAATGAAAAACATTTTTAAAGTTAAAAAATTTAAAATTGGTATGTTGGTAAGGAAAAACAAAAATACTTAAAAGTGGCAAGTGACAAAGAAAAGATATTCTAAAAATATTTTTCATTCTTTATCATGCTTTGACAGTAAATATGAATGAAATAAAGTAGCGAGCAATTGAGAATTTTCGTTCAAAAAACAGTTGAGCGGATAAAAAAATGCGTAAGAAAATAGCATGTCTGAGCGTAGCGAGTTTGCTATTTTTAGTATTTTTTTTCAGAGCGAAATTTGTTTTTTAGAAAATTAGATCTTGTTCGCGTTTATTTTATTCAATATTTACTACTTCATTATTATAATTATAAGCATTTACAGAAAACTGTCCACCCCGTCAAGAGACCACTGAAAAAGTCAAAATTTGATTTTTTGCTATACTTTATAATGTGTTTTTTGTTTGGTGCAATCTATATGTTGTATATAAAAATTTGAAAATCGGACTTTTTCAGTGGCCTCCCCCGTCAATCTCCGGTTGCCACCCCTCAAGAGCTATGGCGTAAACTTAAGAAATTTGGGGATTATATAACCCATATCAAA
>CAYZNB010000038.1:0-21461 GCA_964478535.1 uncultured Thermotogaceae bacterium | reverse complement strand
AAAAAGTTGAAACTTACAAATATTAAAAGAAAATTATGTGATTTGTCATTTCGAACGAAAAAAAGTTCGCAGATCTCTCCTCCAAAAAACGTCGTTCGAGATGACAGAGCGTAAAAAAGTTTTTAGATTATGTATAAACTTCAATAACTTTTTCAAAAACCAACTATCAATCAATAATTTTTACCCATACTTTTTTACATAGATCCAAAAATTTGTCTCACTTGCCACTTTTAACTTTTCACTATTTAAACGCTTTTCCAATTAAACATTTAAACATTTTTGTTTTTCATTACCAACTTAAAAATCATATTTGCACTAGATAATTTGAGGAAAATCATAAATCTGTTTTTTAATATTCAGAGATACAAATAATAAGACCAATAGAAAAGCAAATACATCCATTTCAAAATATTATGAATCGCACTAGTTTTTATAGAATCATTTTTTTCTTTCCAACAAAATTAGTTTTTTATGCTAACTATATTGACTTTTAAGCTAATTTTATTATAAAATTAGTATTATAGCTTATTACTTAGTTAAAAAAATCTATTTTATTTGGGAGGAAAAAGCATGAAATTGGACTATTTAAAAACTTTTAAAAGCGAATTTTCAGAACATACTGAACTTCGTTTACAGCAAAATACAAATGTTGCTTTGATGCTTGTTAATGGAAATTTGATGAGAAATGAAAAAAATACCTCTGGAGGTATTTCTTCAAGGGTTTATAAAAATGGCGTTTTTGGATTTGCTTCTAGTCCAAAAACAGATGAAAAAACGATTAAAGATATAATTAATAAATCTAAAGAAAACGCTTATTTATTAGATAATTTAGAAAAGAGAAATAAGATACAACTTTCTGGAGATGGTTTTGAAATCATTAAAGATTTTTCTACTAAAAAAAATAGAGTTGATAGAAAAACGATGATTCAATTTTTAAAAGATTTAAATGCTTACACGTCTGAAAAATATAATGATTTAAGATCTACTACTTTTCTTATAAATAATTTAGATATGGAAAAAAATTTAGTAACATCTTTCGGGGCTTTGGGATATACTTTAATTCCAAGAACTATGCTTATGTTTAATTTTTCAATTGAAAAAGATGGTACTTCTTACGATTCATACGATGTTTTTGGTGGTCTTGGTCAATATGAAGATTTTTTTGATAATCCTCAAGATTTTTATGAAAAGGTTGATGAACTGTATAAAAAGGTAAAAGAAAAATCGGAAGGAGTTTATCCGGAAGCTGGATATAAAGATGTAATATTAGATTCAAAATTAGCTGGAATACTTGCTCATGAAGCTATCGGTCATACCACTGAAGCTGATTTTGTTAAAAGTGGGTCTGTTGCAAAAGATTTTAAAGATGAAAAAGTAGCGAGCGATATTGTTAATCTTGTAGATTTTGCTTATGAATATAATGGAGAAGTTTGTCCTGTTCCAGTTTACATCGATGATGAAGGTACAAAACCTGAAGATGTTGTTATAATAGAAAATGGAGTTTTAAAAAGATTTATGAATAATAAAGATTTTTCTATAGATTTAAATGATAAACCTACTGGAAATGCAAGAGCTTTTGCTTTTTCTGATGAACCTTTAGTTAGAATGAGAAATACTGCTATTTTACCTGGAAAAGATAAATTAGAAGATATGATAGCTTCAATTGAAGATGGGTATTATTTGGTTAAGGCAAGTAATGGACAAGCAGATTCTACAAGTGAATTCATGTTTGGAGTACCTAACGGTTATGAAATTAAAAATGGTAAATTAGGAAGAGCAATAAAAGATACAACTATATCTGGCGTTGCTTTTGATATGTTAAAAACAATTACAATGATTTCAGATGATATGAGTTGGTCTAATGCTGGAATGTGTGGAAAAAAACAGAGTATTCCTGTTGGAATGGGTGGACCTGCTATAAAATGTAAAATCAATATAGGGGGGAAATGATATGGAATTATTGAATAAATGCATTAATTTATTAAAAGAAAAAGGTGCTCAAAAAGCCGAAGTGTTTCTTACAAAAGAAGTAAAAGAAGAAATAAATATTTCTTGTGGAGAAATAAGTTTATTAAGAACTATGGAAGAATATAATCTTGAAATGACTGCAATTATTGATAATAAAAAAGATACTATAAAAATTAATCAAATAGATGTTAAAACTCTTGAAGAAGCTGTTGATGAGTTAATTAATAATACATTGAATTCTCAACCTGATGAAGCAAACGATATTTCCGATAATATTTTAGAAAAAAATTATCAAGCTGAAAAATTAGGGGCAGATATTCCTCTTATGCATAAAAGATTTCAGAATTTTATTGAAAAAGCTAAAAGAGATTATCCTGAATTAGTAATAGGAGAAGCTGTACTTGAATATAATGATAAATATGAGTATTATTATAATTCTAATGGAGTAAAATTATCTTCAAATTTTGATAATTATTCATTTATGACAATGTTTTTCTCTAAGAAAGATAAGAAAACATCTTCATTTAATTATACAATTATTACAGCACAAGATTTAGAAAAAGAAATTCACGAATTAGGTTCTTTGAGTATTCTCATGAAAGAATCCGTAGAACATTTAGAGCCTCAAAGTATAGAAACAAAAAAATTTACTGGCGATATAATAGTAACTCCAGATTGTATGACTTCGCTAATATATATTTTAGCAGCCCATTTGCAAAATTATTATATGATTTCTGGTATCTCAAAATTTGCAGGAAAGTTAAATGAAAAAGTTTTGGATGAAAAATTTACATTAAAAACTGAACCCGATTCTGATATTCTCGCAGGAAAAAAATACTTTGGAAAAGACGGTTTAATTTATAATAACGATTATATTTTTAAGAATGGTGTTTTAAACAATTATTTGCTTGATTTATATGGTTCTAAGAAAACAAATTTAAAAACAGGCCCTTCAAATGGAAATTATTTTATAGTAGAAAATGGTGATAAACCGTTATCTGAAATGATCAAAGGTATCGATAAAGGGATAATTTTATGTCGTTTCTCTGGAGGGAATCCTGCACCAAATGGCGATTTCTCTGGTATAGCAAAAAATAGTTATTATGTAGAAAATGGGGAAATAAAATATCCTATAAAAGAAACTATGGTTTCTGGAAATTTATTCAATATGTTCGAAAATATTAAAGATATATCTAAAGAATTTATAAATAGTGGCTTTTCTTCGTTTCCTTATATAAAATTTTCAGATGTTGTTATATCTTCAAAATAAAACTTCGCCTTAGGCGAAGTTTTTTTTAAACTAATTGTTTAATTAAATTATGTACTGAAATAATTTCTTTTATTTTATAAGCATTTTTACCACAAAAAACAAGTCCGTTTTCTATATCTCCTATAACAGAATCATAGAGAGCTTTTGCAATACAATACAAAGTATTTTTGTATTCACATGTTTTTATACATTGATAAAAACATGCTTGTGGTTTCTTTTCTCCTTGATAAACTCTCTTAATAAAATTATTATTTACAGCTCTTCCTGGCATACCTACAGGACTTTTTATTATTTTTATATCTTCTTGTTTAGTATTTATAATCACATTTTTAAAATCTTTTGATGCATCACACTCATCAGTTGCTATAAATGATGTTCCTATTTGCACAGCATCTGCATCAAGAGATAAATACTTCTGAGTTGTTTCTTTGTTGTATATTCCACCACCAACTATTATAGAAACATATTTTTTATAATTATCATAAATTTCTTTTTTAAAATTGATAATTTTTTTTACTTCGCCTTCAAAATCAAAATTGGTAATATTTTCTTCTTTAAAACCTAAATGTCCTCCTGCGTCAGGACCTTCTACAACAAAGCCGTCTGGAATATAGTTAAAATCTCTAAACCATTTCTTAAAAATTACCTGAGCTGCTTTTAAAGACGAAACGATTGGAACAATTTTTGTTTTAGAATCTTTTTTCAGAAAAGATGGAAGATTTAAAGGAAGTCCTGCACCTGAAAAAATAACGTCTACCTTTTCTTCTACGGCAACTTTAACCATTTCTGCATAGTTAGAAAGGGCTACCATAATATTTACGCCCAAAATACCGTTTGTTTTTTCTTTTGCTTTTTTTATATAATGTGTCAAGCCTTTTATACAAGAGTCGTTAGTGTTATTTTTTCCATTAGTATAAAGTAATCCCATTCCTGCAGTTCCAATAACTCCAATTCCACCTTCATTAGAAACAGCAGAAGATAGATTATCTAAAGAAACTCCTACCGCCATACCACCTTGAACTATAGGTGTTTTCAACTTGAAATCTCCTAGTTTGAACATTTTAAAATATACCTCACTTAAAAAATTTCAAAATTTTAAATAAAATTTTGATTATGCTATATAGTTTTATTATAAAACAAATTTCTTAAAAATCCAAACAAATTTTTTAAGAATCTTGATTTTTAACAATAATAAAAGGAGTTAATCCTAAAATTATCAAAGTAACAATAATAACAGCTATTCCCACATTAAATTTATCTGCAAATATTCCCATCAATAAAGCGAACAAAGCTGTAAACAAAGTTTCAAATTGAGATTCTGTTGAAAGACCAGTTGCCATAGATTCTTGTTTTATTGTTTCTGAAACTTTTGTAGTTGTTATTGGTTTTCTTATATTTTCTATCACATAAATTAAAATAAATAATATTATCGCCAAAATATACATTTCAAAGTTGTAAAAAACACCTGAAAACAATCCTACAGCTAATCCTATTATTAAAGTAAAGTTCATAGCTGCTTCCAAAGATTTAAATTTTTTAGAGACTTTTTCAGCTTTTCTAGATGAAATTGCAGTTAATAAAAATAAAACAGAATAAATTCCACCAACTATTATAGATGTTTTTTGTTGAGTTTCAAGTCCCATAAGTATTGGAAGAGTAACTGCAAATGTTTTAATTATTGGTTGCAAAAAATCTTTTAAAGCTTTATAATATGCTGCGTAAATCGCTGAACTAATTATAGTTTTTAAAAATATCTTATTTTTAAATGATTTGAGAACGTCTTTTATAACTTTTGAAAAACTATTTTTTAATTCTGAAAAACTGAATTTTTGTAAATTTCCATCAAGAATTTTAGGATATGTAGCAAGATTTATCAAATCTAATAAATACGGAATTGTTGAAGCAATAAAAATAATTGAATAATCACCTGTATATACAACCAAAAATGCTGCTATTATTGAGGAAATTGCTGATCCTACTTGAGACCACGATCTTGTATTTCCATAATATTTCACTTTATATTTTTTCCAATTATTTAATTCAAGATAATGGAAAATCATAGCTTTATGAGTTCCCGTACGGAATGTTTCTCCAAATGAAAAGAATAAAATCGCTACAAAAAATACAGCAAAACTTGAAGTAAAATAAAAAATAATAAAAGAAATTATATATGCAGAAAATGACCATACCATAGTTCGTCTTCTTCCTAAAACATCTGAAAGTATGCCTGTAGGTATTTCAAAAATATTTATAAGTATTTCTCTTGTTGCATACAAAACACCTATTTCTGTAAAAGATAATCCTTTATCTCTTAAAAATAGAATAAAAAACGGTTCAAAAAATCTAAGATTTTTTAAAAAACCATACAAACTAAATTTGTAATATTGTTTGTCTTTTTTAAACATAAATTTTCTCCTTATTTTAAAATGGAACTTATATTTGAAATAATTCTTTTTATTACTTTTGGCCTATTCATGGCGTATAAATGAATTCCTCTTACGCCTGATGTTATTAAATCGACAATTTGATCACATGCATAAGCTATTCCCGCATCTTCTAATGCTTTTGGATTATCTTCATAGGTATTTAATATTTTCAAAAATTTTTCCGGTAAATATGCTCCACTTAAAAATACTATTTTTTCTATTTGTTTTTTATTTATTACAGGCATTATACCTGCTTGAACAGGAATTTTAATGTTATTTTTTTCTAATTTATTTATAAAAGAATAAAAATGTTCATTTTCAAAGAATAATTGAGAAATCAAATAATCTGTTCCTACATCTATTTTTTCTTTTAAATAAATTATTTCATTATCAATATTTTTTGATTCGATATGTCCTTCGGGATAACATGCTGCACCTATTGAAAAATGTCCGAAACTTTTTATATGTTTGATTAAATCAACTGCATATTTATATTGATGAGGCATCGGAAAATTTTTATTTTCTATCGGTAAGTCACCTCTTAAAGCTAAAATGTTTTCAACGTTATTATTTTTTAATTCTTCAAGTAAATTAAAAATTTTATCTTTAGAAGAATTTATACATGTTAAATGTGCCAAAGATTCTATGTTATATTTATTTTTTATCAAAGATGCAATTTCTAATGTTCTATGACTTTCAGAAGTTCCGCTTGCCCCATATGTAACGCTTATATAATCCGGAGAAAGTTCTGATAATTCTTCTATTGTTTTATAAATAGTATCTATAGGATAATTTTTTTTGGGCGGAAAAATTTCAAAAGAAAGAACAATTTTTTTATTTTCAAACAATTTTTTTATTTTCACAAAATCACCTCTTAATTATATAATTTTTAAGTTTCCCCAAACACCTAGTTTTTTGTTAATAATTACTACTACTCCCATAATATTTTCTATATTTTTAATATAATCAATACATTTATCAACATCATTTTCACTTTTTACAAGGTTTGCAGCTGATGTTGCTACTCCATCAGCCAAAACAACATCTTTTGAAACGACAACAACTGCATCAGCTTTTCCATAACTGAAAGAATGCCCTACTGTGCCTGAAGATGTACATATTCCTATTGGAGTATCTTTTGCTTGAATTTCTATAGATAATTTATTAGAAAAAATAGAATTTCCTGCAAAAATCTTTATTTTTCTATTATGATTAGATTTAATAAAAATATCTCCACCGTTTTCTATTATGATTTCATTTGAATGCTTCATCAATTCAATGCCTACATAATATGAAATAGCTCCTGCAACGCTTGCCATAGGCCCTGTATTTGAAACAAAAGAAACTTCCGACATATGTTTAATCATATCATGAGAACCTTCCTCAACAGCTATAGGAGAAAAACTTTTAAAAAATTCTTCATTTTTATAATTTTTCAATATTTCTCTATATTTTAATACTGATTCATAAGTTATTTTGCTTAAATCTTTTTCTGAAGAAATAAATAAATCTGTTTCTTCAACTTTCACATTATAACTTAAAAGATCTTTTGAAATCATTTTTTCCCTATAATTTCGCAAATTATACATTTTGCAAACCTCCGTCATTCCAATGTCTTTACTATCTTTTAAGCTTTTTTAAAGGTTCATTCTCTTTAAAACATTCAACTGGTTTTTGAATAAAAAATTTGCCTTTAGTAATTTTTTCTTTTAGTATATTTGCTATTTCTCTTGATTTTTTTAAACTTGTCAAAGAAAATGTTTTTATTTTTTTATTTTCAAATTCAATTTCTCCGCTTTGAAGATCTTTATAATTAATTTTTCCTATTACTTTTTTTTCATTTCCGTAATCAACTAAATTAGTAAAAATTTCTTCATTTGAAATTCCTGTATATCTCAATATTTCTTCATTTAATATTGGAATTGGTATTCCAACACCTACGTATAATGAAACTCCGTATTTAATAAAAAATCCTGGTTTTATAAACTCATTAGACATTTTTTTCAAATCTCCTATTAAAGCAAGAGTTGCAGAAGGAGCATTTGGAATACCATTTTCCTGTCTTTGAGATAACATATTAAATTGTGTTCCTTGCCATGAAACATACCCTTCAGTTCCTCCTATGAAAATCCTTGTACCTATTCCTATCGTTTTTAATAATGGGTCGTTTAATAGCGGACTCAATTCTCCACTTGTTGAATAATTTATATTTCCCATATGTGGAGTTAGAACTCCCATATAAGTATACTTTGAAGTTTCAGATGAATTAATAGCGGCATTATAATTTTGATAGCAATTTCTTGGATTATATAAGTATGCTTCATTTATAGTATTTTTATTAATTTTTGTATTAATTTCTTTTAAAGGATAACAATCAGAGCCTTTTGAATACGCCTTTAATTCTATATCTTTTCCACTTATTAAATCATATATAACATGAGCTCCACCATATTTTTCATCTTTTTCTGATAGTTGAGTTGCACCTATATAAGTATCAACAGCTGCAATTCCTGAATAACTTTCTACATCATTCAAATAAGTTTTGCTCATTCTTATTGGAGGATTAGAATGTCCAAAATTTAAAAATGCTCCACTTGAACACATAGGACCAAAAGTTCCTGTAGTAACAACATCTACATATTCAGCTGCTTCTTTAATTCCTTTTTCTTTTATTATATCAATAACTTCCTCTGCATTAACAACAACCGCTTCACCTCTTGAAATTTTTTCATTAATATATTCATAAGATTTACTCATTTAAATTCCCCCTCAATTTTTTTATTTTCAAAAAAGTTTTTATGTAATTCTATTGTCGCATTTTCCATATCTTTTTCGTTTATTATACAAGAAATTTTAATTTCAGAACAAGAAATCATCAATATATCAATATTTTTTTCTGCTAATGTTTTAAATACTTTTGCAGCAACTCCTGGATTTGATTTCATTCCAACTCCAATTAATGAAACTTTAGCTACATTTTTATTTCCAACTATATCTACTGCATTTAATGGTTTACAAATCCTTTTTACTATTTCAAAGGTTTCTTCAAAATCTTCTTTTGATAATGTAAAAGAAATATTACTCTTATTATTTTCTAAATCTTGAACTATAACATCTATATTTATGTTTTCTTTTGAAATTTCTTCAAAAATATAAGCGATATTTTTAGGGTCTTTACTTATACCGAATATAGTTATTTTAGATTCATTTTTAGTGTTACTTATAGCTCTTATAGCAGGTTTTTCCACACATAATTCCTCCTTTTTTATTTCGGTTCCATAATTATAATTGAAAGATGATAATAACTTTATTTTTATTTCATTTTTCGAAGCTAATTCAACGCTTCGACTATGAAGAACTTTTGAACCTGATCCAGCCATTTCAAGCATTTCCTGATATGATAATTCATTGATTTTGAAAGGGTTATCAATAATTCTAGGATCTGCTGTATAAACTCCATCAACATCGGTATATATTTCTACTTCTCTAAGTTTTAAAGATACTGTTAATGCTACTGCAGTTATATCTGATCCCCCTCTTCCAAGTGTAGTTATTTCGTTATTTTCATTTACTCCTTGAAAACCAGGAATTATTATCACATCATAATATTCAAAATTTTTTATGATTTTTTCAATATTTATTTGCAATATTTTTGATTTTGTAAATTCCCCTTCAGTAAATATACCGGCTTGAAAAGAATTTAAACTTAAAGCTTTTACTCCCAAATTATTAATTGCAATTGATAATAATCCAATTGAAATTAATTCTCCTGTTGATAATACAACATCAGATTCTCTTTTATGAGGATCGTTACATACTTCTTTAATTTTTTGGGTAAGCATATCAGTCATACCAGATTGAGCAGAAACAACCGCTAACACTTTACCTCCATTATTAAAAGATTTGCAAATTCTATGAGCTACTGCTTTTACTCTTTCTGAATCAGCTAAAGATGTTCCACCATATTTTTGAACTGTTATACTCATTCATTCACCGCCTTCAATATAAAAAAACTCTCCTTTTGATTTAAAGAGAGTTTTAAATATCAGACTTATCTTCACATCAAAAGATGTCAGGAGTTAGCACCACATACTTTGAGTATAGGTTGCTGAAGGGTCATCGTGCCTGTCACTCGCCTTCTCTTGATAAGATTATTAAATTTTATGAGATTATAACATATGATTTTTAGATTGTCAAGATTTTTAATGCCTAGGATTTTTTGAAATTATTTCAATTGCCTTCAAAATTTCTTCAATTATATCAGTTCTAACTTGATTAACTAAACTATCGGTTTTTGAAATAGCTTCTCCTTTTGAAGTATCTACATATCTAGGTTTTATATGATTTAAAACATAAGTTTTTATATCAAGTTTACATTGATCGCAATTACAACTTTTTATTTTTTCTTTTCCTAAAAGATCTTTTATTATTTCATCAACGATATCTTCCATAATATTTCTGAGCATTTTTTTCAACTCCCTCAAATTTTAAATAATCGCCACTATTAAAACTGCAATAAATAAAAGTATAATTAAAAGATTTTTAAATCTTGTATAAAAAGAAATTGAATTATTTAATTCGATGTCAATTGTATTAACAATTTCTTGTTGAGGTTCAAAAACTTGTATGATTCTTCCATATTTATCAATTCTTCCAGTTAAACCTGTATTAGATACTTGAACAAAATCTCTCCTGTTTTCAACTGCTCTAAAAACACCTTGATAAAAATGTTGTTTTAAACCAATTTTGTTATCAAACCATCCATCATTTGTTACAGCCATTAAAAATTGTGCTCCTTCTAGAGTTTGGTTTTGAGAAACCTCCGGAAAATATGTTTCGAAACATATTTGAGCACCTATATTTACCCCATTTACATTAAAATTATTATAATTTGATCCTTTAGTATAAAAACGTAATAAATTAAACAAATCAAAATTACCAAATATAACTTCATAAGGCAAAAATTCTGCAAATGGTGTAAGCTTAATTTTATCATAATATTCAAAAGTTTCGTTTTCATTATTATAATACCATACTGTATTATAATAATCAGTTTCTGAAAATCTCGGATAACTCATAATAATATTTTTATTTGTAGAAAATACTCTATTAATAAAAGTATTTTTTACATCTGTTTTATTAATATCTTCCATAAAAGTTGATTCTGGAAATACTATAAGATCTGTTTCAAATTTTTCTGCTATTTCAATTAATTCGGTAAAATTTAAATATTGACTCCATATATTAGAACTATATTTAATACCTTGTGGAACATTCATTTGAACAGCAGTGATTTTAAAAGTATTTTCGTATACATCGTTTATAGGCAACAAACGTTCTATTGTAGTATTAATAGTAAATATTAAAGTTAATAATATTGATGTTTTTAAAAAATAATTTTTCCTTTTATCAAAAGCAATTACAGCATTAATTAAAACTATCAAAAAAGTTACTCCAAGATAACCTGTAATTGAAGCAATTTGAATGATTCCTGTAAAATCATATATTGCATAAGATAAACTTCCGCCAGTGAATGCAAAATCTCCAAACTCTCTCAACGCTTCTGCTGAAGTAAAAGCTAGTGAATAAAAAAATATTTGAGAAAAATAATTTTCTTTTCTACTTTTTCTATGATACAATTCTGCCAACACCCATATTAAGAGATACGGAAGACATAACAAAATTATCATGCCTAAAAAGCCTAAAAAGCCTAATATAGCTGGATAATCCCCAGCAATTTCAGGAATATTTTTTGCTAATACAGGTATTTGCCACCATAATGTTGTAAATAACATAGAAAATGAAAATATTATGGTGTGTAAAAATCTTTCTGAAGTTTTTTGAGAATTTTTCATATTGTATAAATAAAAAGCAAGCGAAAACCAAATCAGATATGAAAATAAATTTCCTGGCATTGCTAATCCTGTTAAAATTCCCGATGCTAAAGTAAAAAGATATTTTTTCATTTTTGCCCCCATTTAAATTTATTCAAAATTTCGCATTGCCTGTGAAGCTGGTATTTTAGATGCTAACCTTGAAGGGATAAATACAAAAACTACCGATACCACATAAAAACTAGCTATTATTAAAAATAGACTACTCCATGGAACAAAAAATTCTACAGAAGATCCTGCAAAATAATTTAAATAAATTTGATATCCTGCAAAAATTCCAGAAGCAGTTCCCGAAATTATTCCAAGTAAAATTAATATTGAACTTTCAATTAAAAAAGATTGAAATATCATTCTTTTATTAAATCCGATAGCTTTTAACATTCCTATAATCCTTGTTCTTTCTTGAACGGATTTAAACATTGTAATCGCAATTCCTAATATACCTACTATTATACCAAAATAAAGAAAAGAATTTGCAATATTAACAACACCTTTTATAGTTACATTAATAAATTTTATAACATCGTCTGCAAAAGTAAATAAAATTCCTTGGTTTATAAAAAAATCTTTTACAGAATCTTTTTGTTCATAATCTTTTAATTTGAAATAATTTATTTTAAAACCATTTTTTTTAATTAATTCTATATCTTCTCCAGTAGATAATATTGGAAGAGCGAATATTGTGTCTATTTCTTTTGAAAGCATAGAAGTAATTTTAACTTCTCTATTAATAAAAAAGTTTTTTTCGGATTCCTCAAATGCTTCTAAATTTGACATATTAAAAATAGCACTTCTAAAATCAAAATCAATCTTATCTCCTAATTTTAAAGAAAAAGGTTCATTAGTAAAAATATAAGGAATTAAAAGAGCCTCAGAATTTTTCTTTAATTCTTCAGAATTTTTTATAGTAGAATTTTTATCAAAAATAATTTTTGCACCCTCATAAAAGTTATCATCTGCAAAAATAACTGGAAAATGCGTATTTTCCGTTTCACCTATTACATAATATAATTCTCCTCTTTTCTCAAATAATTCGAAATTTTCTATATAATCAATATCTACTTCTTTTGATGTAAAATCAGTCATCACATCCATATAAATTCCATCATAACCTAATAATAAAGATTCTTCCATGTTATTTATTCTCTTGGTTTGAATTGAAGAAACTACAGTTATTACAACTATAAGAAAAATTAATATACTGTATAATGAAACCACTAATCCTGTCCTATCTGGTTTTCTAATAGGATAGGCAATTGACATTTTTATTACAGAAGCTTTTTTGCCTTTCATTTTTATAACATCTAAAAGCAAAAATTCTATTATTTTTAAATTGTATAAAACTATAAATATGAATGAAATTAATATTATAAAACTCTTTACTCCTAAAAAACCAAAACTTTTATCGTTTATTAATAAAACCATCAACAGCGGTAAAAGTGCCGAAAGATTCCTAATGATTGAATTAGCTTTTTTGAAACAATACGGAAGTATATATATAGCAAAAGCTGCAAACAATATTTTTAAATAAAAAATTGGATTAAACAAAAATAAAAATATACATATTATAAATAAAATATATGCCAATTTAAATTTTGGAGCAGGTTTTTCCATTTTAATATCTTTTATTGCTTCAATAATATCAAGTTTACTAGCTTTAAATGTATAAAAATAACTGATTATTATTGGAATAAAAAAACCTAATGATATACTTATTAAATATGACTTAAGTTCAAGATTAAAATAATTCTGAGATGTATCCGAATAAGAAAACAACATTTCCATCATCGTTCTAAAAAAAGTTTCCACATTTATAAAAGTAAATCTCGATATTATCGTTCCAGTAATAATACCAAAAGGTACAGAAAATATAGTATAAAAAACACTTTCATAAAAAATAATACTTCTTATATGTCTTCTCTTTAATCCGATAGCTCTTAAAACTCCTAATTCGCTTTTTCTTTCCTCAACGAGCATTCCATAGACATTTACTATTAAAATTATTCCTGCGACTATTGCAAAAAAACTCAATGCCAAAAATATTAATGTGATTTCGCCGCTTGACATCATATTCATTTCGTTTTCTTTTACATAATCAATTTTAATATTATCATAATTTTTAAAAATTTCTCTTAAATCTGAATTTAAGTCTATTCCTTGAATAGAATCCCCGGTATTAGAAATTAGAACTTCGTCATAATAACCTTTGCTTTGATCAAGTAAAAGTAAAGTTTGTTCCTCATTAAAAAATATATTACCTCTAGCTCCATCACCTCTTCTTCCTCTATAATTAAGCAATCCTTTTTCTTCTATTATATCTACAACTTCATACCTTTTAGGAAATAATATTGATACAAAATTAAAATCAATAAATATTTCTATTTGATCTCCTATTTTTAAATTCATTGATTTTGCAACATCTTTTGAAATAACAACTTGATTATCTTGAATATTCTTATAACTATCAGGAATTTTTAGGGGTGCCTGTCCAAAATTTTCCATTAATTCATAATCAGCCCAAAAAGTAGAAACAGTATTTATTTCTGAGTAATCAAGTTTTTTTAAACCATCTTTTCTAGTAATACTAATAGTTCCATAATATATAGGTAGGTGCCCGTCAATAATTTCTTTATCATATAAATCTTCTATTAACGTTGAAAAATCTTCACTTACCATTTTATCTCGAGAATAAATTATGTTATCTATCTCTCCATATAAATTTTCCATACTTACTTTTATATAGTTATTGAAAGTATCATTTATGCCAAAAGCCCCTAGAATAAAAGCTATCCCAGTCATACAAGCTAATATTATCAAAAATGATTCTCTTTTTTTTCTAAAAATATTTCTGAAAGATATTTTTAAAATAATCTTATTTTTTATATACGCATGAATAAATATTGCGAAAACTAAAAAAAACAAAATATATATTAAAATCATTTTATAATCTCCACAATTTTTCCGCTATCCATTTTATAGATTGTCTGAGAATAATTAGAAACTCGTGTATCATGAGTCACTATAACAAAAGTTTGATTATTTTTCTTATTTAACGAAACTATAAGTTTCATTATATCTTTTCCCGTTACAGTATCAAGCGCTCCCGTTGGTTCATCAGCCCATACAATCTCTGGATCGGTAACAAGTGCTCGAGCAATTGCAACTCTTTGTAATTCTCCTCCACTAAGCGATGAAGGCATCTTTTTAATTTTAGTAGATAAACCAACCAAATCTAAAAGCTCTATTGATTTTTTTCTTGCTATTTTTTCACTTTCTCCAATTATAAGAAGAGGCATTTCCACATTTTCAACAGCGCTTAAAACAGGAATTAAATTGTAAAATTGAAATACAAAACCCATTTTTCTTCCTCTAAAATCTGTAAGTTTATCATCTTTCAATTTTGTTATCTCTACACCACTTATATAAACATTTCCAGAAGTAGGTCTATCAATTCCTGATAAGCAATTTAATAGAGTTGATTTTCCGCAACCAGACGGACCTAAAATTGATACTATTTCACCTTTTTCTATGTTTAAATTAACATTTTTAAGCGCAACTGTTTCTGTTTCTTTAGTTTTATAAACTTTACATAAATCAACCGTTTTAATCATTTAAACCATCCTTATTTATAGAGTGTAATTTAATACTTTGAAAGATAAGTAATAAACATAAAACTTGTTCTTTTACTATCTTTTTTTCCGTCTACCTTTTTACTATAAAATACTTAAAAAAAGTTAAAATCTATTTTTATGAAGCCAAATTATTTTTCTTTCCAAGATTTCAACTTGTCTCAATGAAATTACAGTGCATAAAAATCATTTGATTCTATAATTTTTTTGTGGGTCAGTTGGAAAGTTGGTCAGGAAAAACGTTAAAACAAGCATTTGTGATTAATTCCCCTCTTGAGGGGTGGCAACCGAAGGTTGACGGGGTGGACAGGTTTTGTGTCACTTGCCACTTTTAATTTTTCACTATTTAAACGTTTAACCATTTAAACAATTAAACATTTTTGTTTATCCTTATCAACTATAAATATAAATTATTTTTGCCATACTATTTTACAGAGAACCAATCATTTTATAAGGTTACTTCTCAACAGACTTATTGAAAATATTTTAAATGCTTTCTATATATTTTAGAATTGCATTAGAACAAGCTCCTGCAAGACTCGCTGGAACATAATTAAACTCCGTAAGAATAATTTCGACGTCTCTACATTCTTTAAAAGTGTATTCAAGAATTTTAGATTTAACTTTATTAAACATCTCTGACTGATAATTAATAAATTTTCCCCCGATTATAACTTTTTCTAGATTTAATAAATTAACTGCATAAGAAATATTTAAAGCAAGTATATCCAAAAAATCTTTATTATTTTCTTCTTTTATTTTTTCAAATTCTTGAATTTTTTTGTCATTCTTAAATATATTATGTCCTATTTCTCCAGCAGAGAATCTATACCCTCTATAAATTTTTTCTTCAAGCATTAATCCAGCTCCTATTCCATCTTTTATTAATATATAAGCAGCATTTTTTACATTTTGCATTTTCTTAGAAAAAATTTTTTCTGCTAAAATAGACAAATTAGAATCATTTTCTATTATTAAATTATAATTTTTATAGTCTGAAAAAGAAACGTTTTTCCAATTTAAATTAGGTGCATTAATAATAAATTTTTTCTCGAGATTTATTATTCCAGGAATAGATAAAGAAATAGCATCACATTTATAATCAAAAAGTTTAATGTTATGTTCAATGCTTTCTAACAACTCTTTAATAGTTTCAGGAGTTTTTACTGTTTTTAATATTTCAACCTCTCCATCAAAATTTCCGTATCCGTATATAGTATTTTTAACATCTAAATCCACTACAAAAAATTTATATTTATTTTTATTAACAGAAAAAACTTCACTTTTTCTACCATATCTATTATCGTTAACTTTTTTCTTTTTTACAATATATCTCTGTTCAATCAATTCATTCATAAGCCTTGTAACAGAACTGAGACTCAAATTTACTTTTAAAGATAATTCCTTACGGGTTATTTCTCTTGCCAAAAATATTTCTTTTAATAATTTTATTTTATTTTCTCTTTTCAAGTCGTTCTTAATAATATCATAGTTTTTAATATGATTCACCCCCAGTTTATTTTCTCATCAAAACAAGAGAATAGTAAATTAAAAAAATCCCGTAAAAAAGATATCCCAAAACAGGCACATAAAAAATTTTATTATTACCAAGCGATGTATTTCCAAACAACGATGTACCTAACCAATTTAAAGAATATCTGAATATAAAATACATAATTATTCCTATCATAATAAAAGATAAAATGAATATAAAAAAACCCATCATTTTATAATACCTATGAGATAATTTTTCTAAAGAGTACGCATGTAATAATATACCTAAAACAAATAGTGGAAACATAAGTATTATAATTGAAGAAAAATTCATAGTGAATTGATCTCCAATTAATGAATGAATTGTTTCTCTAAAGTATATCATTAAAAGAGAAATAAAAATCATTAAAATTGAAAAAATTATATTTACAGTGCCGAAAATCATTTCAAAATATACCTTTAAGGGAGACTCACTTATAGATTTCAAATTTCTCATACGATTATCTTTTTCATCAGTTAAAATAACTCTTGACATAATTCACCGCCTTAAACTTCAAATTTAGCTATTTGGGTAATAATATCCTTTATTTTTTTATTAAAAGTTTCATAAAATTTATTAAAATCATATATATCAATTTTATCACTTTTTATTTTAAATACAGTTAAAACAGTTTCTTTAATTTTCATTTCTGGTAACTTGTAAGAAGTTTCAATATGAGGATATTTTTCAAACATTTTTTCTTTTAATAATTTAGCTATTTCTATTGAAATACCTCTTTTATTTAAAGGAATATCTTCTTTAAGTTTGTATACTATATGAATATAATTCATATGCGGAAAATAAAAAATTTCATTATTCCATTTTTTATAATTTTTTATTATAAAATCTAATTTTTCTTTTGAAATAAGCTTACTTAATCTTAAATAATATTCCCCTTTTAATTTTTCGTTAAATTCTAATTTCTTTATTAATCTTTCATCGCCTTCAACAGTATAAGCACTTATTTTAAATGGAGATTGAACTATTCCAGAACTACATGAAATCTTACATTTAACTCCGTAATTTTCATTCAATTTTTTGTATTTTTCTGATAATTCTTCTATATAAAAGTTTGATACAGGATATAAATTGCACATAACTTTAGATGGAAGGTCTGGAGTTAAAGTTTCAAAACCTCTCCCTTCTTCATCTACAAAAATAGATAAAACAGGAAATTGATCTTCTTCATCATAAATACTTGTATAAAAAAGATGTTGAAATTCATCTGCAAGTTTATGTTTGTTTGATTTTATATGTTCTATAGCAAAATTAATTAGTTTTTCTTTCATAACTTACCTCCAAGTTCCTGCTTTAACTTTAAAGCAAGTTTTTCACTTTTAAGAACTTTTGTGAGTTGTTCAACAGATGCCTCTTTGATTTCAGAAAGACCTCCAAAAGTGTTAATAAGAATTTTTTTTCTTTTAGCTCCTATTCCCGAAATATCATCAAGTTTTGTCTTTTCAAATCTTTTGCTTCTTAATGCTTTATTAAATCCTATAGCAAATCTATGTGTTTCATCTCGTATATATATTAAAAGTCTTAATACGGGATTATCTAATTGAAGGTGTAAATCTTGAGTTTGGCCTGGAAAAACTATTCTCTCATCTTCTTTTGCAATCCCTACAATATCATAAGTATTTTCTTCAAAACCTATTTCTTTTAAAGCTTTAACTGCTGTATTTACTTGACCTTTTCCACCGTCAATAAACAAAAGATCTGGAAGAGGATGTTTTGAATATCTTTTTTTTATCACATAACTAATGCTTTCGAAATCATTAGGTTCTTTCATATGATCAAGTCTATATTTTCTGTATTTGCTTTTTTCTGGTTTTCCATTTTCAAATGTTACGAGTGAGGCTACAGTAAACATTCCTTGAAGGTGGGAAATATCTATTCCTTCAATAAAGTTAGGTAAATTTCTTAAACCTAAAATTTCTTTAGCTTGTTTTATAGTATTTCCAATATTTGTAAACCTTTCAATTTCTTCTTCCAAATTTTTAAAACCAATTTTAAATAAAGGATTGGATTTGTTGATAGAAGAAATTTTTTTTAATCCATTTGATTTCAAATATCTTTGAATTTCTTTTTCTAATTCATCATCATACATAATTAAAACTTCTTTAGGTATTTCATTTTTTCTTACAGCATAAAATTGATGAATAAATTCATTAATATCAGAATCTATAGTAAAAGTAAGTTTTGAAATCATATAACCTTCTCTTATCTTTAAAAGTACAAAAATAGGTTCTTCATACATTATAAGATCAACATTTTTATTCGAATTAAACTCTACGCCTAATTTTATAAACATTTTATCTAATTTTTGAAGGGTATCTCTCATTTGTGCTGCTTTTTCAAACTCTAATATTTTAGCATATTCAGACATTGTAAAGCTTAAAAATTCTTTTACTTTATCTACATCGCCATTCAAAAATTCAAAAACATTAGATACAGAATTGCTATATTTCATTTCTTCTACATCAATATAGCAAGGCGCATAACATTTTCCTAAATGATATAAAAAACATGGTTTGCTTTTTCTATCCATACTTCTTTCGCAAGTACGCACTTTATATACTCTTTGAAGAACTTCTAAAAGATCTTTTACAAATCGAACACTCGGATAAGGACCGAAATATTTACAATTTTGTTCCGTCTTGTTTCTAACATATTTTATAGTGGGATATTTTTCTTCTGTAATAACTATATATGGGAATACTCTTGAGTCTTTAAGCAATAAATTATATTTAGGTTTGTGAGTAAAGATTAAATTTGCTTCAAGTATAAAAGCTTCATCTTCAGATGAAGTAACTATATAATCTATATATTCAGCACTTTTTACAATATTAAAAATTTTTTCATTTTTTAATTGATTAGATTCATTGAAATAAGAAGATACTCTCTTTCTTATATTTTTAGCTTTTCCTACATATACAGGAATAGAATTTTGATCTTTAAAAATGTATATTCCTGTTTTTAAAGGCATATTTTTTATGACTTCTCTGTTAAGCATTTTTTTACTCCTGTTCAAAAATAATACATTGTTTATCAAAACATTCTTTTGAAGAAATTTTTCCCCAAACTATTCTTCCAACAGGATTTTTTGTTCCTCCTAAAAATGAGGCAAGATGTAAATGTAAACATTTAACTGTTTCAAAATTTTTAATACCACCTATTCCTGTATTTTTCATTTTTTGAATCATCACTTCTGGTAATTTAAGAATTTCATTTTCAGCAATACGAAACCTTTCTTTTATTTCACTTTTATGTGCTTCAACAAACTCTGATTTCAAATTTTCATCCTTAGAAATAATATTTTGTAATTCGCTAATTTTCCCTTCTGATTCCATATCAGAGACAACTTTTATCAAATATGGACATGTTAGCCAATATAACGTTGGAAAAGGAACTCCAGCTTTCAAAGGATAACTTTTTATCACTTGCGGATATCCATAACAACAACGTTTTGAAATATCCATTACATTATAAATTTTTCTATTTAATTGACTTTCAATTATAAATTTTTCTGAAGAATTAACGATATCCATTCACCTTCTTCCTCTTTTCCAAGAATCTTTAATCCTTTATTAAAAAGAAATTTTTCCATTTTTTCTTCTTTACCTTTATTTATCCCAGAAAAAATAATTATAGAATTTTCATCAATTATTTTAAAGAATTTTTCGTGATTAACTAAATCTATTAGAATATCTGCAACTATATTTGAAACAATAAAATCAAAAATTTCTATGTTTACATTATCTAAAAAATCTGATTGAAACGTTTCAATATTCACATTATTTAATTCACAAGTTTCTACACATTTTTCAATAGCAATACTATCATAATCAATAGCCAAAACTTTATTGGCACCTTTTAACTTTGAATAAATACCCAAAATACCTGTTCCACAACCAATATCAATAACACTTTTATCTTTCAAATCATATTTAGAAAGATTAAAAGCCGCTAGTTTAGTTGTTTGATGAAGCCCAGTACCAAAAGCTGCCCCTGGAATAAGATTAATCACTAAATCTTCAGTAATAAAAGGTTTTTCAGGAAAAGGATTAATCCAAACATTTTTTATAAATTCAAATGGTTTCAAAGAATCTATCCATGGTTTTAACCATTCTTTTTCAGTAACAATCTTTTTACTCAATAACTCTAATGAGTATTCTTCAATCATTTTTTTTATAATTTCTTTTTCTTTACCGCTTTCAATATAACACTTTAAATATATAAAATTTGTATCTATATCTTCTTCAATATAAAAATCTTTTATATCATTTAAATAAAATTCTTCATTAATAAAATCAACCATTTCTTCTTTCAAAGAAAAAATATACTCATCAAATTTAATTTCTTTCATAAAAAAACTCCTTTTTTAAAGTGTTTTAAAATTTCTTAATAATTAATTATATCAAAAAATAATCTTGATTCCTAACAAAATGGATTTTAAAGTTGGTCAGGAAAAACAAAAAATGTTTAATTGTTTAAACGTTTAAAATGATACTTTTGACATTTTTTTATTATAATGCTTTGATGGTAAATATGTTTTTTAAAGTTGGTCAGTAGACAGTTGGTCTGTTGGTCAGGAAAAACAAGTAATGGTTAATTGGTTAAATGGAAAAGCGTTTAAATAGTGAAAAGTTAAAAGTGGCACAATTTTTTTATTATAATGCTTTGATGGTAAATATGGATGAAATAAAGTAGCGAGCAATTGAGAATTTTCGTCAAAAAATC
>CAYZNB010000037.1:0-21599 GCA_964478535.1 uncultured Thermotogaceae bacterium | reverse complement strand
TTATAATAAAAACTGTCAAAAGTATCATTTTAAAAACTTAAACGCTTTTTGTTTTTCCAGACCAACTGTCTGCTGACCAACTTTAAAAACCATATTTACCGTCAAAGCATTATAATAAAAACTGTCAAAAGTATCATTTTAAAAACTTAAACGCTTTTTGTTTTTCCAGACCAACTGTCTGCTGACCAACTGACCAACTTTAAGCTTTTCACTATTTAAACTCTTTTCCATTTAAACAATTAAACATTGGATAAAATAATTACATTAAACTATTTTTAAGTAATAAAGATTAAAATATATTAGAAAAAGAAAGAAGGGATAAAATTGAGTATGATTCATTTAAAGAAAAACATAAAAAGAAGGATTTTAAATGGGCATCCATGGATTTATAACAATGAAATTGATAAAATTGAAAAAGGTATAAAGAAAGGTGATATCGTTTCAATTTTTTATGAAAAAACATTCGTTGGAAAAGGTTATTATAATCCTGATTCTATGATAGTAGTTAGGCTTTTGACTAAAAAAAATGAAGTTATAAACAAAGATTTTTTTAAAACAAAAATTTTAAAAGCCTTAAATTACAGAAAGATATTTTTTTCATCATTAGAAGCCGCTAGAATAATCTTTGGAGAGTCTGATGGCATTCCAGGATTAATTGTAGATAAATTCGCAAACTATCTTGTTATTCAAATAAATACATACGGAATAAATAAATATAGAAATGATATTTTAGAGTGTCTTATAGAAATATTATCTCCATCAGGGATTTATGAAAAAGATGATGAAAAAAATGCTTCGAAAGAAGGTTTTGACCCTGTTAACGGCTGGGTTTACAAAACAGGACCTGAACTAATCGATTTTAAAATAAATCATATAAATTTTGTTGCAGAAATAAATGGGCAAAAAACAGGTTTTTTTCTCGATCAAAGAATTAATGCTAGGCAATTAATTAATTTCTCTGAAGATAAAAAAGTAATAGATTTATTTTGTTATTCGGGAAATTTTGGCTTACACGCTTTAAAAGGCGGAGCAAAGCATGTTACGTTTGTTGATTATTCTCAAAGAGCGTTAGAATTAACGGAAATAAATCTTAAAAATAATAATATTTCTAAAGACCGATATGATTTAATAAACGCAAATGCTTTCGATTATTTAAGAATGCTGGATAATTCGGGAACTCTTTATGACTTAACACTTATAGATCCGCCATCACTTGCAAAATCAAGAAAAAGCAAAATAAGTGCTTTAAATGGATATAAAGAATTGAACTTGAGAGCAATGAAAATAACTAAAAATGAAGGCTTTTTATGTACATCATCATGTACGCAAATAATCTATCCAGATGATTTTGAAAAAATGTTATTTGAAGCTGCTGAAAACACTAATAAAAGGCTAAAAAAAATATATACAGGAATACAATCTTACGATCATCCAGTAGATACAAGTATTTTTGAAACTAATTATTTGAAAAACTTTATATTTTTTGTAGAGAATAATTTTAATTATTAACGGAGGTGTATTTTATGATATTTGGACCATTTCTTATAATACTTATACCCGCTTTTGTGTTCAGTATTTATGCCCAATTTTCTGTAAAAAGCACTTTTGATAAATATTCAAGAGTAGCCTCATCTTTGGGAGAAACAGGTGCGGTATTTGCAAGAAGGCTTTTAGACAATTTGGGATTATTTGATGTTAAAGTTGAAAAAGTTACTGGTTTTTTGTCAGATCATTATGATCCGGCTAATAAAGTATTGAGATTATCTGCTTCTACATACGGTTCAAAATCTGTTGCCGCACTTGGAGTTGTAGCTCATGAAGTTGGACATGCGATGCAAGATGCAAAGGCGTATAAACCTCTAATAATAAGAGGAATGTCAGTGCCTATGGCTGGGATAGGATCTAATATGGCTTGGTTTATATTCTTTTTTGGATTAATCTTTTCAAGCCCAATTTTCTTAAATGTCGGAATTTTTTTATTTGCTTTTGTAGTATTTTTTACTTTGATTACTTTACCAGTAGAATTTGATGCAAGTAAAAGAGCAATAAAATTTCTTCCTAATATGGGAATGCCAAAAGGTGAAGTAATAGCAGCACAAAAAGTTTTGAATGCTGCAGCAATGACTTATGTTGCAAGTGCATTAGTCGCTGTTTCTCAATTAATTAGAATGATATTATTAACTAACAGAAGATAAATAAAAACCCCCTTTTTTGGATTTGAGTTTATATTAATCATTGTAAAGAGTAAATACTGAAAAAACACGCACTGATTTTATGTGCGTGTTTTTATATGAAAAATGATATAATTAGATTAGGTCAAAAAGTTTTGGAAAAGAAAAAAGAGGTGGGAAATATGAAAAATATTTTATCAGAAAAAGAGTTTAGTTTTATTTCAGACGAGAATAAAAAATTTATTGTAGAATTTGACAAAAAAATATTAGAATTAGGATATGGTTGTGATAATAGCATAGGTGACGGATATTGTTGGGGTAAATATATGATTATTTATAAGAAACTGGGGGTAAAAAGCAAAAAAATTGTAGCTAGAATTTATATTCGAGAAAAAAGTATTCTTCTCAGATTATATTTTAATAATATTGACAAACATAAAGAATATATAGAAAATTCAAAAGATTATATAAAAGAACCTTTTATAGGTGATAACGGCAAATGTAATCATTGTCATAATGAAAAAGAGAAAAAATGTAAGTTTAGAAAAGTTTATACAATCGAAGATAAATATTATGAAAAATGTAATGGAATAACTTTTGAATTTTATGAACCAACTATGGAAAAATTACCCGATTATATTAACCTTTTGAAAGAATTTTATTCTATAAAAAAACTTAAAAATTAAATAAAAAAGTGTTTTATTTAATTGGAGGTAAAAATGCATAAAATTAGAAGAGAAGATAGAACTATTATTGCCGATGATGCTTTTGAAATTCTTAAAAATGCGGAATTTGGAATATTGTCAACTGTAGATAAAGAAAATCAACCATATGGAGTACCTTTAAGTTTTTGTGTATATAATAAAAATATATATTTTCATTGTGCAAAAGAAGGTTATAAGATAAATAATTTAGATTCAAATTCTAAAGTATCTTTTTGTGTAGTTGGGAACACAAAAATTCTTCCAGACCAATTCAGTACTAATTACGAAAGCACTATTGTATTTGGGAGAGCAGAAGAAGTGTTTGATGATGAAAAGTATAAAGCACTTGAACAGCTTATTTTTAAATATTCGAAAGATTTTTTTGAAGAAGGGGTTAAATATATAAACGCTTCTAAAGAAAACACAAAAGTATATAAAATTTCCATAGAATTTATTAGCGGAAAAGCAAGAAAGTAAATTCGTATTTCATTATAACAATTTTTATAATTTGGAGGAAAAAATGCTAGATAAATCAATTCCTTATTTTAATATAGTAATGCATAGAAAACCAGATATTGCTATTCCGCATTACAGTATTCCAGAAGGGTATTCAATCGTAAATTTTTCAAAAGGCGATGAAAATTCGTGGGTTGAAATTGAGACTTCTGTTGGAGAATTTGATTCAATCTCTGATTCACTTGAATATTTTGAAAATAATTATCTTTCTTTTCCAGAAGAAGTTGAACGGCGTACTATATTTATTCATTCAAAACATGGAGAAAAAGTCGGAACATGTACATCATGGTGGAATTATACCGGAATACGTAGAGATCTCGCTTTAGAATGGATTGCGGTAAAACCAGAATATCAAGGGTTAGGTTTAGGAAAAGTTCTTGTTTATGAAGGAATAAAAAGAATGATTGATATTGAAGGAAATAGAGATATTTTTCTTCACACGCAAACATGGAGTTATCGTGCAGTAGGAATTTACTTGAAAGCAGGTTTTGAATTTCTTAAAACAGGAACTTTCAGCAGATATGACAATGATTATGAAAAAGCTATTCCATATATTAAGGAAAAGTTGAAAATTTAGATGCTTATTAAAATCACGTAGTGGAGGAAATTTTATGAGTAGAGAATTAGCGTATAAATTGATTAAAAATTTTGATAAAAGAAAATCACTTTCTCAAACAGATTATGAAACAGCAGTAAAAAATGTTAAACCGCATGACGTAAAACTTTTAAAAAAAATAGTTTTTGGAACTATTAGAAATTTAACGAAAATAGATTATATAAATAAAAAACTAGTAAAAAACTATAATAAAATACCCCCAGCATCAAAAGCAGCTTTAAGAATAGGTGTTTATCAACTTTTAGAAGGCTTTGAAGAACATGCCGCTATATATGAAACAGTAGAAATTTTAAAAGATAAAAAAATGAAAAATTTCGTAAATGCAGTTTTGAGAAATTTTTTAAGAAATAAAGATAGTTTTAATTTTTCTAAAGAACATATAAATTATTCTTATCCAGAAGAAAAATATAAATATATAAAACAAAATTTCCCTTTTTACAAAAAAATACTTGAAAAACACCTTCAACCGTCTCCTGTAGTTCTAAGAGTAAACACTTTAAAAATAGGGTCTGAAGATTTATTTAATAAATTAAAAGAAAAAGGTTGGGATATAAAAAAGAGTATTAGATTTTCAGATAGCATTATTTTAAATTCATCTGAAATAGCCCCTGAAAAAGACGAATTATATTTAAAAGGATTTTATTATATTCAAAACGAATCATCTCAATTGATATCTAGAATTTTAAATCCAGAAAAAGGGCAAAAAATATATGATGTTTGTAGTGCTCCCGGAGGAAAAACAACTCATATCGCACAATTAATGAATAATGAAGGTCTTATTATAGCGACAGATACAGATATACTAAGGCTTGAAACTGTTGAAAAGAATGCGGAAAGATTAGGTATAAAAATAATAGAAACAATATTAAAAAAAGGTGAAGATTATTATTCTGAAGCAAAATATGATAAAATATTAATTGATGCTCCCTGCACATCATTGGGAACATCTAGTATACATCCTGAAGTTGTTCACAGAGTAGATCTAAAAGATTTTAAAGAATATGCCTTGATTCAAAGAAACATATTAGAAAATTGCATGAAATTATTAAAGTCTGATGGCGAACTAGTATATTCAACTTGCACATATTCATTAGAAGAAAACACACAAAACATGAAACATATGAAAGAAAAATATAATATAAACTTTATAAAATTAACAGATAAACTTAATGATTTTAAGATAAATTATTATTATGACGGTTTCGGTTATTATATTATACCAGATGAAACGGCCATACCTTTTTATATGGCAAAATTTAAAAACTCGGAGGAATTTTAGTGAATAAAAAAAACTTATTGAATTTCAGTTACGAAGAACTTGAAGAATATTTTGTGAATATTCTCAAACAGAAAAAATTTAGAGTAACACAAATAGCAGATTGGGTATATAAAAAACATGTGTTTGATTTTGATGAAATGAGTAATCTTTCTAAAGATCAAAAAATATTATTTACAGAACATTTTTATATAGGAATTCCGGAAATTGTTAAAATTTCTAAATCAAAACAAGATGGAACGACAAAATTTCTCATGATGCTTGAAGACGGAAAAACTGTAGAATCCGTTTTAATGTATTACCCAAACAGAATTTCTGCTTGTATATCTTCACAAGTAGGCTGTGCACTCAAATGCGAATTTTGTGCTACTGGAAAAATGGGATTCGAAAGAAATCTTACAACAGGTGAAATTTTAGGACAAGTTCTTGCGATGGAAAAATTTAAAGATGCGAATATAAACAATCTAGTTTATATGGGAATGGGAGAACCACTTTTAAATTATGACAACGTAATAAAAAGCGTAAAAATGTTGAATGATGAAAAATTAAGAAAACTTGGCGGAAGGCATATAACGATTTCTACATCAGGAATAGCTGATAAAATAGAAATATTAAATGAACTTGGAGTAGAAATAAGATTATCTGTATCTCTTCATGCTGCAACAAATGCTCAAAGAGATAAAATAATGCCTATAAATAGAAAATATCCTTTAGAGCAGTTAATTCAATCATGTAAAATATACCAACAAAAAACTAATAAAAGGGTAACTTTCGAATATACTGTAATAAAAGGTTTTAACGATTCTAAAAAAGATGCAGAAGATTTAATAGCACTTCTTTCTAATTTAAAATCTATGATAAATTTAATACCAGTAAACCCAAATTCAGCAGGACTTGAAAGACCTTCCGATAGATTTTTATTTGATTTTTATAATATAATAAAAAATAAAGGAATAGATGTAAGTATAAGAGCAGAAAAAGGAACTGATATAGAAGCAGCCTGCGGACAGTTAAAAACGAGGTATGAGAACGACTGACTAGAGGGGGAGCAATGAGAATAGTTAAGAAAATAATTTTTATTATATTAAAAATATTAAGATCAATGAGTTTCTTTTTCATAGGACTATTTGCTGCAGGAGTTGTAGCAATTTTATTCGTGATAATATATGTTTCCACTCCTTCAAACGTTGAAATACCTTATTTAATTGGTGAAAATTCTACGGTAGCAGTTAAATCTTTAAAAGAACTGAAACTTATCCCTGATATCGCAGGAACAGGAAATGTTGTATTATACACAGAACCTTCTGCAGGAACGATAGTAAAACAAGGGCATCATGTGATTCTACAGATGAGAAATATAGATCCGCAAAAAATCCCGGATCTACTAAAATTACCTTTGGAAACCGCAGAAGACTTTTTAAAAGAAATGGGAATAAAATATGAAATAAGAAGAATGAGAACAACAAGAGTTTATGAAAACGGCATAATAATCAGTATGATTCCTACACCTGGAAAAGAAATAACATCAGAAACTGTAATTTTAAACGTGGGTATTTACGGAGAATAGGGATGGTGAATTGGTGATTTGGAGAAGAGGTATAGTTACAAGATTTCATTCAAATACAGTTACTATAATAGATGAAAAAACAAAAGAATACTGCGAATGTGTTTTGAGAGGCAAATTTAAAAAACAACAAATCAAACCAATAGTTGGAGACTTTGTGGAATATTCAATTGAAGAAAATGATGTTTCAGGAAAAATAGAAAATATTTTACCACAACATAATGTTTTATTCAGACCAAAAATAGCTAACGTAGATCAAGCAGTTTTGATAACGACAATTAAAAATCCAGATGTTGATTTTTTAATAGTCGATAAATTCCTTGTGCAAGCAGAAAATCAGGATTTAGAATGCGTGATAATAGTTAATAAAATTGATCTATTAAAAACTGAAGAAGAACAAGAAAAACTTGAGGCATTTATAAACACCTATTCAAATCATTATACAGTGATACCTGTTTCAGTAACAGAAAACATTAATATAAATCTCGTAAAAGAAATTATGCATGGAAAAATAAGTACTATGGCAGGAATGTCAGGCGTTGGAAAATCCAGCCTTTTAAATTCTTTGGATGAAACGCTTGAACTAAGAATAGGAAATATTTCCGAAAAACTTAACAGAGGAAAACACACAACCACATATACAGAATTACTTTACCTTAATTTCGAAGCATATATTGCAGATACTCCAGGATTTGCAAACCTTGAAATTAGAGGAATAGACCCTAAATTTTTAAAAAATTTTTTTGTAGAATTTTATGAGTATGAACCTTATTGTGGTTTTGCTAATTGTGTTCATATGAATGAACCAAACTGTGCTGTTAAAGAAGCTTTAGAATATCATGAAATTTCTTTATCTAGATACAATAGTTATTTATACATTTACAAAGAACTTGAAGAAAGGGGAAATAAAAAATGGTAAGATTATTACCTTCGTTACTTGCAGCTGATTTTGCAAATCTTGAAAGAGATATTAAAAAAATTGAAAATTATGCAGACGGACTACATCTTGATATAATGGATGGACAGTTTGTTCCTAATATATCTTTTGGAATACCAGTGTTAAAATCATTGAGAGAAATAACAAATATGCATTTTGATACACATCTTATGATAATAAATCCTGAAAACTATATTGAAAACTTTGCAGAATTTTCAAACGCCATAACAGTACATTACGAGGCATCAACTCATTTACATAGAATAGTTAATCAAATAAAAGAAAAAGGATGTCAAGCGGGAGTTTCTCTTAACCCACACACACCAGTAAGTGTTCTTGAAGAAATATTACCGGAACTTGATAAAGTCTTGATAATGAGTGTTAATCCTGGTTTTACGGGGCAAAAGTTTATTCCTTCTATACTATTGAAAGTAAAAAAACTTAAAGAGATGTCTGAAAAACTAAATCCTAATTTAGAAATAATAGTAGATGGTGGAGTTGGTGAAAAAAATATAAAAGAATTGTTTAATAATGGAGCAAATTCTTTTGTAGTTGGTGCAGCAGTTTTTCATGCAGAAAATCCTGAAAAAGCAATAAAAAATTTAAGAGAAATTATAGATAAATAAGCTCATTTTTAATAAATGAGCTTATTTTAATTGTTTATAGAGATTTAAGGAATTTTTATTATAAAAGAGCTAAAAATTATGTGGTATAATTGAATAAAGTAGCTAGAGTAATTTTGATCAACTAACATATTTTGAGGTGGAAAAATTGAGTGATGCAAGAGAATACGTAAAAGAAATTGAGAATATTTTTAATAAAAAATTATTGAGAAGAGATAAAGACTTGATAGTAAAAGCTTATGAACTTGCAGAAAAATCACATGAAGGTCAATTCAGAGATTCTGGAGAGCCTTTTTTTGAACATCCAAAAGAAGTCGGAAAAATACTTGCAAGTTTTAAAATGGATATTGAAACGGTTATTTCTGCTTTACTTCATGATGTTGTTGAAGATTGTGATGTTCCTATAAAAGTTATTCAAGATAATTTTGGAAAAGAAATTGCATTGATTGTAAATGGTGTTACAAAGATAAGTAATTTGAAGCTTAATGAAAGACTCAGCAGAAATGACTTGAAATCAATTGAAAAAATTGAAACCGTAAGAAAAATGCTTTTGGCAATGTCTACAGATATAAGAGTAATACTTGTAAAATTGGCAGATAGACTTCATAATTTGAGAACTCTCGATTTTGTTCCAAGAAAAAAACAAATTGTAAAATCTGAAGAAACCTTGAAAATTTATGCACCTATAGCTCATAGACTTGGTATACATAAAATAAAAGCAGAGTTGGAAGACTTATCTTTTAAATTTTTATATCCCGATTCATTTGAAAGTTTAAAAAAAAAGCTTGAAAATAAACTTCTTACAAGACAAAATAATATAGAAAAGTATATAAATGAACTAAATTTAGAGTTGAAAAAACACAGAATAAAAGCAACAGTAGAGGGGCGCGAAAAGCATTTATACAGTGTTTGGGAAAAAATGCTAAAAAAAGGCAAAAGTTTTGATGAAATTTATGATTTTATAGCGGTAAGAATAATTACAGATAATCAAAATCAATGTTATGCATCTTTGGGAATAGTACATTCTTTATGGTCTCCTATTCCAAGAAGGATAAAAGATTATATAGCAACACCTAAATCTAATGGATATCGTTCAATACACACAACAGTTATTACATCCATTGGTGAGCCTCTTGAAATTCAAATAAGAGATTGGGAAATGCACGAAGAATCAGAATACGGTCTTGCAGCACATTGGGCATATAAACACGGTCTAAATACCGATAAACTTTCTTACATAAAAAAACTTATGGAAATGCACAATGATATTGCACAAGTAGCTTTTGATATGAAAGACATTGAAACAAGTCTTATATCAAATGAAATATTTGTATTCACGCCAGAAGGATCGGTAATACACTTGCCTACTGGATCAACACCTATAGATTTCGCTTATGCTATACATACAGACATAGGCAACCATTTTGCGGGAGCAAAAATAAATGGAAGAATAGTTCCGATGTCTTACAAACTACAGAATGGCGAAGTAGCAGAAATAATTGTAAACAGAAACTTCCAAGGGCCAAGTATAGATTGGTTAAAATATGCAAAATCTGCAGGTACAAAAAGAAAAATTAAAAAATATTACAGACAAAAAAATGAAGCAGATTTAATTGAAAGAGGAAAAGATAAAATAAGAGAATTATCAAGAAAAACAGGCGTTTCAATGGAAGAAATACTTGCTGCAGTTAAAAATGAATCATTTTATTTACGTTATAACGTTAAAAATGATGAAGACCTATTTATAAAACTTTCAATAGAAGATATCCATATAAACACTATAAGAAATATGTTTCAAGATAAAATAAAACAGAATAAAAAAGAAGAAGAAGAAGTAAAAATATTTAAAAGAAACGAACCCACAATATTAGTTGATGGAGAAATAGGTGTAGAAAGCTATTTTGCAAAATGTTGTTTTCCCGTTCCCGGTGATGAAATAACAGGCATAATAAGTAAAAGAGGAATAGGCATTCACAGAATTAATTGTAAGAATATAAGAGGCGTAACTCCAGAAAAGCGAGTTGAAGTTGAATGGGCAAATACTGAAGTTTCAAGTTTTACAGCTATTTTGCAAATGGAAATAGAAAACAAAGCTCTCATGAACATTATAAGAAACGAAATTACAAATGAAAAAGGACATATAGAGAAATTTGAAATAATAAAACAAGGAAGTATTTTAGGTACAAAAGTAAGAATAAAAGTTATAAACACAGAACATCTTTTAAGGATAATAAATAAACTTACTGAAATAAAAGGTGTCGTATCTTTAAGGAGGGTATGATGAGAAGTGTAATTCAAAGAGTAAAAAAAGCTTCTGTTAAGGTAGAAAATGAAATAACAGGAGAAATAAAAAATGGACTTTTAGTATTTTTAGGAGTAACTCATGATGATAATGAAGAAGATATAAAATGGATTAGCGAAAAAATAGTTAATTTAAGGATATTTGAAGATATAGAAGGTAAAATGAATAAATCACTTCTTGAAAACGGGGGTGGGATATTAATTGTATCTCAATTCACCTTATTTGGTGATTGTAGAAAAGGAAGACGCCCGTCTTTTACCCAATCAGCAAAACCTGAAAAAGCAAAAGAATATTATGACAAAACTATAAATTTTTTAAGAAAAACATACCCGCAATTGAATTTACAAACAGGAATTTTTCAAGCTGAAATGGAAGTGGATATACTAAATGACGGGCCTGTGACACTTTTATTAGATTCAAAAAAATTATTTTAAAAGGAAGGTGTTCTTTATGAAGGAAATAGAAGTAACAGTGTTCGTATATAACGAAGAACCTTTTGAAGCACATATAGCCGGAGAAGGGATTGAACACGGAATAACAGAAAAAAACGTACATAAAATTTTTACAGGATATGAAAAACCAATAAAAGGAATAGTTGTAAAATTTAAAATGCCAGATGGCACTAAACGTTATATCAGAGATTAAAACGAGCGGAAATCCGCTCGTTTTTTAGTTGTTATTAATAAAATTCAAATAATCATTTTTTTCTTTTTCATTGTTGAACAATTTAAACCAATCACATATTTCTATTGCAAAATCAACAAAAGCATAGCCCTGTGAAGTAATTACATTTTTATCTCTAATAACTCTTGTTTTTACATAATTTTCTCTAGGAAAAGGATCTTTTTCTTCTTTGAAAAGATCTATTTGAGATTCGCCCCAATTTTCAAGAGAAGTAGTATATTTTACTTTATCTAAAATACCCGCTTTTGCAAAAAATCTTGGACCAGCACATATAGCGGCTAGAAGTTTGTTTTCATCAAAAAGTTTGTTAATTAAAATCATCAACTCTTCACGGATTTCTCCATTCCAACCACCAGGAATTAAAAGACCTTCAACATCTACATCGTTTAAAGCTTCTTTTACAGTTTTAGCAACTGTATAAGTTAATCCACATTTGCTTTTTACAATTTTATTTTCATAAGCGATAGTAACAATCTCTTTGGCTCCACTTGTTCCCATCAAATGAGTTGCATAAGTAATTTCAAAATCTGCCATATCTTCGTATAAAAACACAAGTAATTTTCCCATGAAACACCTCCAATATTTAAAGTTGGTAAGAAAAAACAAATAATGTTTAAAAGTAGAAAGCTGAAAAGAAAAGCGATTCTAAAAATGTTTTTTTGTAATGCTTTGATAGTAAAAAATGATGAAATAAAGTATCGAGCAATTGAGAATTTCCTAAAACTATCTATAAAAATACCAATATTGTCATAAGTGCTGTAACGCCGTGCAAAGTGCACGTGGCTGTTACACTACATTAAAAACAAGGGAATTTAAAAACAGGATCTTGGTTTAATGTTTTCCAATATATCAAATGAAAATACCAACCTATTTTGAAACAAATTTATTATTTTTAATATAAAATCTCCATAATTTATCTTTATATTCTTCTGCATAATCAATATTTATTCTTTTGGATTTAACGACTTCAAAATTAAAGCTGTTTTCTTCGATATATAATTCTTCCCCTAAAGTTAAATCATAAGTATTTAAATTTTTATCAATATTTAAAGCTATGCACAGCTTTCCTGGACCATTAGTTAAATCTTCAATTTTTTTAGATTTTATATTTCTATTTTTTTTAATTATTTCTAAACCTTCAATAGGTTCAACACTTCTAATTAAAACAGCATGAGGAATATCTTCTTTATTCGCAACAACATTAAAACAATAATACATTCCATAAATTAAATAAATATAAGATTTTCCGCCATTTAAAAACATTGGAAATGTTCTTTTTGTTTTTTTGTTGTCAAAAGCATGACACCCCTTATCTTCAGGCCCGCAATATGCTTCGGTTTCAGTAATTATACATTTTATTATTTTATCCTCATATTTTCTTACGATAATTTTACCTAAAAGATTTTGTGCAAGAGTGATACCATCTGTTTCATAAAACGATTGATTTAAATTTTTCATAATTTACTTCAACTCCATCATCTAAATTTATCTTTAACGATTTTTCTATATGGTTATCAATAATCGTTATATAATCTTGAATTTCTTTTAATATTTTTTCATAGTAATTAATCTCTTTTATATTATCATTCTTATATTGAATACGAAGAAGACTTTCTATTTTTTCTTTAAAATAAATTAAATAATTATTTTTTAAAATGATTAAATCATCAGGAGAATAATTATGAATATAAAATAAAGCTTTAAAAGATGAATTTGAAGAAGAAAACATCCAATAAACAGGTCTTTGCTTATAATATTTATAATGATCGGTAAAAAAATCTTTTAAAAAATAATTTTTAATAGTTAATTCGGGTGTTCTTATATCTCCATTCAATTCATTAGAAATAAATTTCAAATTTTCTTTTAAAGAGTTTTCTCCGAAAATATATTTTATCATTTCAATTACTTTTTTTATATTATCATCTTCAAAAATATCTTCTTTAATATTGGGAATAATGTTATTTTGTACGATAACTTTATTATCTTTTAATGAATAACGACCAAAAATGCACCCTACAATATAAGAAAGAAAAGATTTTACATCTCTTTTTTTATTAGCGTGTATAAAAGTTAAATCCGTATCATTTACGCTATGATCTATATCATTTTCTAATCCATATAATTTAATAAAAAAATCATTTATTTTTTCTTCATTTTGTTTAAGCTTTTCAAATTCCTTTTCACAAAAATTTTGCCAATTATTATAAGAATTTTCCAATAAATTTGTATCATCTTTAAACAATAAAAAAGGATGAGATTTAAAATCAGGAGATATTTCAAACATATCCCAATTATTTTTTGAAATAGAAATATTTTCTTTTACAATAGAAATGATATAATCTTTTTTATCATCAATAATTACAGGAATATTCTTAATATCTCCAACTTGAAAAGCAAGAGTAGGATTTAAAATTTTTAAAAATTCAACAGTAACTTTTGAACTTAACAAACCCATTAAATAAAACAACATTTCACTATTTGCAAATATTGAAGAACCTATAACGTCAAAAACAAAACCATTTGGAGAATATCTGATACCAAATTTTGTTGAACTGATTAAAGACCAAGTTATAGATTCATGAAAATAAAATTTTTTAGACGGTAATTTATTGCCACTATTTTTTAACATAGAAAAATGTTTTTTATCGAATTTTATTACAAGCTCATTATTTCCATACCATTTTTTAAAATTACCCCCTTTATTGTAAGGAGCGTATAATTTATTTGAATTATGAAAATCTTCAATATTATTAAAATCATTGCCAATTTTTTCTTTTGAAACTTCGAACCAATATCTTAAAAATTTCTTGTTGTTACCTGTAGCTAGTCCCTGACGAGGAGAAGCATAAAACGATAATTTATTATATTTTTTAAATATATTTTTATAATTTTCATTTATCCAATAAGCAAGACAATAATCAGGGATGTTTAAAAAATCACTCATTACAAATTCAAATGAAATTTTATAACTATTTTTATTTTTAAACAAACTAAAATCTTCAAAATTTTCTATATAAGAATCAAAATCAAATTTATAATTTTTGTTATTTTTAGAGTGAATAAATAACCTTTCTATATCTGAAAATAAAATATGTTGAAAATTTCTTTTATGTAATCGGAAATATGCACCAGTATAATCGAGTTTGGTTTTTCTGAGAACAAAAGCACTTGACCCCCAATCTATCCCAAAAATCCCCCTTCCCATATGCAAAAGACTATCAATATAAAAATTGGAAATAATTTTATATCTCAAATTTTTATAAGAACTTAAAAATAACCATGAAGGAGGTGTAATTAATGAACAATAACCGTTTTCTTTTAAAAAAGAAAGAGATTGCTCAATAAAAACAGAAAACAAATCATTTTTAGAATCAGGAAAAAAATTTTTTAAATATGCCTTAAGAACTTTAGGCATATTTCTGCTTCCCATATAAGGAGGATTAGTTACCACTACATCGTATTTTGAAGATAAAATTTTCATAATCTTTTTTAATTTTTCCGAATTAGTTTTCTCCATTAAAATATCGAGCTTGTTTTTTTCAATAAAATCAATTTTTATTGAAGAACCTAAAACATCAGCATTTTTAAATAAATCAAAAAAAGTATTTTCTATTTCTTTATCAGATAAATTTTTAAAATCGTAATTTTCTATAAAAAAAATATTTGAATTTATGTTTTGATTAAAGATTTTTTTATCAACTTCTCTTGCCTTCATAATTAAAGCAAAATTGGCAAATTGAACAGCTCTTTTATCTATATCGAGACCAAACAAATTTTTTTCTATTATTAACTTTGGAATCTCTTTTTTTGTATAACCACATTCTAAATAAATTTTATAAAAAATATCAAAAGCATAAACTAATATATTACCAGAACCGCAGCAAGGATCAAAAAAAGTTATTTCTTCAGGGTTAATATGAGTATAATTAATATTTTTCAATTCATCTTCAATAACCTTTTTTTGTTGAGGAGATTCAATTAAGTATTTTAAAGTATTTTTTATTTCCGAATTTTTATTAATTTCACACCAAAATTTACCTAAAGAATTTTCAACCATATATTTTACAATCCATTTTGGAGTAAAAAGTTGTGTAACTATTGAAACTTCATTTGTTTCATATTCCCTTTTTTCAGAAGTTATAGAAAACTTTTTTTCGCTAATATAAAATTGATATAACCATCCTATTATTTCTACATTAAACCACTCTTTTTCATCTATTTCATAAAACTTATATAAAAAAGATTTATTATTTAATAAATTTTTAGGAAACAATAAATCTAAATAATCGTCATCTTTATTGAACAAAAAAGATAAATCACTATGTAATAAATTACACAGCGATATAATTATATATTTTAAAATAGATTCTTCATTATTTTCATTAGATAATTTTGTCATAACTATATTATCTATATCAGCAATAGAATCAAAAGGATTAAAAACGACATAAGGTTTATTATCGTGTTGTTTTAATATGCCGGTCAATATAGAAATTGAATCGGGAAAAAAATCATTCATTTCCATAAAATAAATTGCAACGAATCTATTAAACCAAGTATAAGCCGCTTCTTCTATCAAACTGTTATAACCGATATCTTTTAACCTTTTTATTAGTTTAAAATATTTTTCATCATTAGAATTATAACTTTCAACATTATCTTTAGAAATACCAATTTCAAGAGCAGATAATTTTATTCTGCTTATAATATCTTCTCTTGAATATGTGGCAATCTTTTTAAATTTACTATTATACATTTTATAAGCTATTTACAATAATGTTTAACGCCTTTTTTAAATATTCAAGAGGTAAAAAAGGAGATAATTTTTTATCGAAAACATTTTCTTCGTAATAAGGAAGATGGATAAAACCAGCTTTAACAGACAAATTATTTTGGTTAATATGATTCAAAATATCGAACATAATATTGTTACAAACATAAGTTCCCGCATGTTTTGAAATATAAGAAGGAATTCTATTATCTTTTAAATCCTGTTCAATTTTTTCTAAAGGTAAAGAAGTGAAATAAGCATTTTGCTCTATTTCTTCAGACTTTTTACCTAAAAATTTATTTCCTTCATTATCCTCAATACTCGCATCCATATAATTTAAAGCAATTTTTTCTAAAGTAATAGTATTTCTTCCGCCAGCTTCTCCAAACATAACAACGTAATCGGGATTAAATTTATTTATCTCTTCTATCAAAATAGAAGAAGCTTTTTTAAAAACAACAGGTAGAAGAATTTTTTTTAAAATAATATCAGAATTTTCATAATCTTTTATAGTTTCCCATGAAACATTTACCTTTTCATTTCTAAAAGGTTCAAAACCGGTCAAAATAATTTTTTTCATAAAGTTTCCTCCTACAATTCTTTAATTTTAGAATATATTATTTCTTTTATATTAGGATTATAAGGTACTTCGATAATTACAGGATCTTCTTTTGATTTTTCATTCCTTTTTACACTTATAATATACCCTTTATCTATATCTCCAAAATCTTTTAACAAATACATATAAAATTGAATTTGAAAAATATATCCTTCAATTTTCTCTTTATTTTTCAAATTTGAATTTTCCAAATTTGAATATTTAAAATCTATAATCGTAATTTTATTAGAATCAAAAACAACTTTATCTACAATTCCAAAAAGCATAAAATCTTTATTGTCTATCACTTCTTTTTTCATAAGCCGCCATTCGTTTTTAGATTTCTTTTTTTCATCAAAAGCATATTTAATTATTTCTAAATTATCAAAACCATCTGGAAGTTCTTTATTAATAACCATATTTTTTATATGACTTAAATTAATCGCACTTTGTAATTTCAAATGAATTTCAGAACCTTTATACAATAATTCCTGATCATCAAAAAAGCTATTTTCATTATCTAAAAAATTTTTAGAATTATAAAAATTCACATTATAAGAATCCGCTAAATCTTCGGTTTCACGTATTTCAGAAAATTTAAATTTATCAGTTAAATAAGTAGGTGCAATATATTGTTTATAAGCCAAATGATTAAAATCAGTTAAATTTTTTTCGGGCACAAGACCATAATCGTCATTTTCTTTTATAACATCTTTTTTAATAGAAATAATATCCGAACTTTCTATATAGTCAATTTTTTCATAACTAACACTTTTAAAGAAATCATTATAAGAAGTTGATCTTTCATTTTTCACCATAACAGGAATAAGCATCTCTTTTGCTCTTGTCACGGCAACATAAGTAAGCCTGTTGTTTTCAGTAAAATCAAGAAAATCATTATTTTTAAACCAATCTAAAAAAACATCACTTGTATTTTTCAAAGAATCTTCAAAAATTTTTTTCAATAAAAAATATCTGTTACCATCAATATCCGGAAGAGAAAACTCAATATCATCAGAACGACTTTCTTTAATTGCTTTATGAAGCCCTCCTAAAATAACTATAGGAAACTCAAGCCCTTTAGATTTATGAATAGTCATAATTTTAACACTGTCAGATTTTTCATCTTCAAGAACAGCTTCTTGCTCGTCAACCTCTGTAGATTTTTTTAAAAGTTTTATTAGTTCAGCAAAAGAATTTGCAAGATTATCATATTGTTCGGCTTCATTAATCATTTTTTTTACATTAGAAATAGCATTTTCAGCAGTTTCTAAAGAAGATAAATAAATCAAATAATCTGTTTCATTCACAATACCTTTCAAAATATTTGTAGGGCTTAAAAAATATTTCAAATCTTTGAATTTTTTCAGCACATCAAATCCTATTACAATGTTATTATTAAATGAATTTTTGTGTTTTTCTAACGTTTCAAATAAAGATTCTTTCCCCTTTCTTTTTTCAATCAAAGAATGATATTCCTGAAAAGTCATTCTGACAATTAAAGACATCAAATATTTCGTTAACTCAAAATCATTAAGGGGATTTTGAACGGCACTTAAAGAACTTAAAATAGCTTTTATTTCAGGTTTGTAATAAAAAGATTTTCCGCCAAAAATATAATAAGGAATATTAAATTTTGAAAAAGATTCTTTTATTAAATTTTCATAACCAACCATCTGCTTTAAAAGAATTGCAAAATCACCATAACTAACAGGTCTTGTTTCAAAAGTCAACTCGCCATTTTTTCTTACTCTAAAAGTCATATTTTTACCAATTAAAGAATTAATAGTTTCTGCAAATATATCGACTTCTTTTTTTATTCTTTCCTCAGAATTATTTTTTTCTTTCGTTTCTCCATAAATATATTTTATTCTATTAAAATCATTTTCCGTTAAAGAAGGAGTTAAAAACTCTTTTGAAAGCTCTTCAAACCCGCATATATCATTTTCGCTAATTATCATATTTTCCATCAAATCAATATCAACATAATCTTTTTCAATATTTTCTTTTTTAAACAAAACTTGTTTAGAAATTTCATTTGCAAACTCTACAATCTGACTATTTGATCTTCTGTTTATATTTAAATAACCGATATGATAATTCAACTTTTTGAATTCATTTTGAGTTTTAGAAAATACGGAAACATCTGCACCTCTAAAACGATAAATAGATTGTTTTCTATCCCCAACATAAAAAAGATAGTTGTTATCATCATGAAGCCGTTCAAAAATCTCTTTTTGAAGATAATTAGTATCTTGAAATTCGTCAACAATAATATATTTAAACCTATTTTTGTATTTATTTAAAACATATTCGTTATCTAATGCAGAAATAGTCTTTTCGAGAATTCCTTTAAAATCAAATTGAAAATTATCTATAGTAATACTCTCATAAAAATTAGAAGTTATAATAGACATAATTTTAAATACCCATAAAATATTTTTATAATCTTCTGTTTTATCAGTATCAGAAAGCTCAAAATTTTCTAAAAGATAAACCCTTTCCATCTCTAATCTAAAATCTTGTATAACTTTTTTTAAATAAGTAATCAAATCATCAAGTCTTTTTTCTGTTAAAAATAAATTCAAACTATATTTGAACTTTTCCATATCACTTTTTAGAATTGAAACTTGTTTTTGAATTAGATTACGCCTTTCAACACTTAAATTATCTAACCATGAAATATCTCCATCTTCATATATTTCAAAAATCAATCTTAAAGAATATTGAATAGCTTTTTGAATCTCTTTTTCTTTTTTAAATTCACTTATCATAGAAAAGTTAGGATCTATACCAACAATCAAATTATTATCTTTTAAAATACGTGAACAAAAACTATCAATAGTTTTTATCCAAGCTCTCGATAAATTTATCTTTATTTCATTCCAATAAGAAAACCACGATTCTTTCGATATATTTGAAGGAGGATTAGAATCAATCTTCTCATAAACAGCTTCAAGAATTCTTTCCCTCATTTCTCCTGCAGCTTTATTTGTAAAAGTTACCGCAAGAATCCTTTCAACAATATCTGGATTTCCAAAGTTTTTTTCTAATATACTTATATAATATTTAGTTAAAGTATAAGTTTTACCCGTTCCCGCAGAAGCAGAAACAAAATAATTATTATCTGGATTATTTTTTATAACATCAATTAAATTCATGATTTTGCCTCCGAATTATAAGAGCATTTTGTATGTTTTATATATATTTTATCATATATACAAAAATAAACAAATAATTAAAAAAGCTGCGGATAACCGCAGCCATATTATTTAATAATTCTGATAAAAAAAAGAATCTATTTTAGGAAATAAAACATCTATCAAGCCAGAAATTTTTTTGTCTGCCATACAATCCGGAAGAAAAGAATTAATCTCCGTCATATTATGCGTACCAAAAAATAATTTCACAGCTCCTTGAGGAGTCAAATTAAAATCCCAAGTAGGACTAAATTTTTCTTTAACAAAATCAATTTTGGAATTTTCTATTTTAACCTTTATCAAATATTTGAAATTATTGTAATAAAAATCAAAAACTTCATTTTTATAAACAGATTCAGCAATTCTCTTTTCAAGAACAGGCTTTATAGACTTTAAAAAATTATAATCGTCTAAAATTCTTATTTGCCAACCGTATCCCTGAACATTTTTAGAATTTTTTGATTTTAAAAAACAAATAAATTTATTTGAATAAGGAATATCTGCGTGGAATTTTTCTTTTTTATACTCCGTCTTTATAAAATGAAGAATTTTTTCATAAACATTAAAACTCATATTTGAAATATCTTGTATATCACCGTTAGTTGATACAAGGAAATAACCTGTTTTTTCATCATTTTCGTAAACTATATATGGGATTCTTCTTAAATCGTTATTGTTGTAAACGAAAGATTGAGTCTCAAAAATTTCTTTCTTCTTATGAGAACAAACTCCCTTACAATCTCTTTTAAAACAATCAAAAATAAAAGCTAAATCATTTTTTTCAGCTAAAACTATTTTTATATTTTCATTATCAACAGTTTCAACCTCATTAAGATTTAATAATTCTCCACCCATTTTAACTGAATAATTATATCCATATTTTCTATAAAAGTAAGGAATACCTTCAATAACACTTATAAGATAATTACCTTCTTCTAATTTTTTATGGTATAACTCTGTAACTTTGTTATTTATACCTTTTCCACGATATTTTTCATCTGTAGCCACTATACCAAGTTCAGCAGCTTTTATATCTATACCAAAATAATTGATTGGAAAATCAATCAAAGTAATTGTAGAAATTATATCTTCGCCATCTTTTGCTGCTAATATTATATTATTCTCTTTATTTAAAGACTTAAAAAACAAATCTTCAAACATTTTTCTTTCTTCTCCACCAAAAACTTTTTCACATAAATCTAATGTTTTATTTATTTCTTCAGGAGTTACCACTTCCATATATTTTATATTCATTTCTTAAATTACCTCCAATAATATTTTTTTTATTTTTTGCACACATAAAAAAAATCATCACACTCATTAAAATCATCTCCTTTATAGTTAGTAATTAGTTGGTTATGAAAAACAAAAAACATTTAATTGGTTAAATAGTAAAAAGTTAAAAGTAGAAAGTTGGTCAGGAAAAACAAATAATGTCTAATTGTTTAAATGGTTAAAATGATACTTTAAACACAGTTTTTGATTTTTTAATAATGTTTTTACGGTAAATATGGATGAAATAAAGTAGCGAGCAATTGAGAATTTTCGTTCAAAAAACAATTGAGCGAATCAAAAAATGCGTTAAGAAAATAGCATGTCTGAGCGTAGCGAGTTTGCTATTTTTAGCAGTTTTTTGA
>CAYZNB010000036.1:20119-21616 GCA_964478535.1 uncultured Thermotogaceae bacterium | reverse complement strand
TTCAATAATTAAAGGAATAATCAGCGATGATTTTAATTTATATAAATTAGAAGGGAAAACACCACCTATATTAAATAGTAATACGAAAAATATAGTATATGGGATAATAGATATTTTTACATTTTTCAGTTTTTCAAGATTTTTTGATCCAAATCTTTCATTTAAATCATCAGCAAGCAAGAATAATATACCTTTTGAGAACATATCATAAATTAAAAAAATTGGGAAAAATTCAGGTCTAACAGCAATTATAATTAACCCATAACTCATCTGAGTCATTGTAGAATATGCTAGTAATTTTTTAAGGTCTATTTGTAAAAATGTAAATATAGAAGAAAGAATTGCACTAATTATTCCAAAATAAAGTAAAAAATTTTTCACTTCAAAAGTTAACAATGGAAAAATTAGATAAATTACCCATAGTCCTATTTTTTCAACTATTCCAGACAATATAGAAGAAACCCCTTCTGAAGCCTCTGATTGAGCAGAAGGTAACCATCCTGAAAGGAAAAAAACTCCTGATTTTATTAAAAGACCTGTTATAATAAAACTTTGAGAAAAAAGTGGTTTAGAAAATTCTAAGCTCAAAGTTATATTTAAAGTTCCCGTATTTGAATAAAACATTCCTACGCCAATTAAATAAAAATTAAGAGCTACAGAACTCATAAGCATATATTTAAGAGAAATCCAAATTCTTGTCGAGTCTTTATCCATAGCAAGAATTAAAAATACGATCATAGAAATTAATTCTATATGAACATAGATATTGAAAAAATCTCTGCTCATAAAAAAACTATTTAGACTTCCATTAAGAATTAGCCATAACAAAGTAAATTCATGATTTTTATTTCTAAAAAATCGCAGATATATAAAAGTTGAAAAAAACATAAAACAAATTAAAACAATTTTTATTTCGTTATCAAAAAAAAATTCTATTCCATTAGAAGAAGACCAATCTCCCGGAATATAACTTTGAGGAGTTTTTGAAATGAATAAAGAAAGAAAGATTCCTAAATAAGAAATAATTATAAATATTTTATGATATTTATTAAAAATATAAGAGAGAATAGCCATAGATATAGGGAAAATGCTTGATAGCAAAAACAATATTCTAACCTTCCTTTTATTCTATTTTAGCTTCTATTTCCGTTACAACATGCGTTTTAATCTTATTAGAAAGAATCATTGAAAAAACAAGCATTAAAGCTAAATTAGCGAAGCCAATTACTATTACTGTAAGTAAAAAAGAATGAATCAAAGGGTCTGAATAATTTGTAATATCAGCAGTTATAATTATAGGAGCGTCTCCTTTAAAAGCGATAGAAACAAAAAATAAAACTACTGATGATTGAAGTATCCCTAAATTAACAAGTTTTAATATCATATCCTTTTTTGTGATAAGACCAAAAAGACCTATAAAAAAAACTAACAAGGAAAGAATTTCATAACTCATTATAACATCCCCCTGTGTTTAATAAATTTATATAGTATAGTCCA
>CAYZNB010000036.1:6489-20019 GCA_964478535.1 uncultured Thermotogaceae bacterium | reverse complement strand
GCAACAGCTACATATAATGAAACAAGAACTATCATTTGAAACATAATAGGAGCAAAAACATTGACTGTTATCGACGTTTTTTCAAAATCCGAATCACTCACAACAGGTAGTTTTTTAACATAATAAGAAACTCCTGTTACTGCTAAAGTAAAAACTAAAACTTCGAAAAAAGTATCGAATAACCTATAATCTAAAACTATAGCCGCTACCATGTTTATAGAACCATTTTCAGTCAAAATTTCTTGAGCTGTATAAGGGCTTTGCGCATCTCCTATTTCCATATAAAAAGCGAGCAATAAAAAAATAGGAATTATTAGAAACAAAGCAATAATTTTCTTTTTCATCCTATGTACCTCCTTATAAGCTCGTTATAATAATCTTTATCATTTTTAAGTTTTAATAGATATTCGTCAAATTCTTTTGCTAAAAATTCTTTATTTTTGCTAAAAAGTATAGTATAACCTGTATTCAATATTTCAGTTGTTTTTGCTGTTTCAAATTTTTTTCCTGTATACATTAAATATTTAAACCTTATGACATCAACAACAAAATCATTTTCAAAATCTTTATAATATTGTCTTTCGATATTTTTATAATATGTTCCAAAATCTGTTTTTAAAGGATGCCCAAAAGAAATTAATTTTGTTGGAAGAAATTGATCTGATTTCACAATATCTGGTATATCTTCTTCTACCACAAAACCTCCTATTAGAATATCCCCTTTTCTCTTAAGTGTTTCTATAGCTTTTTCTGATTCTATTTCAATATAATCAACATCAAGCCTTTTTTCATCTAAAAATTCTTTTAAAATATGATGTTCAAATCCTTTCATTTGACCATCAATAAATTCGACAAGGTATGGAGCCGATATAAAATAAATTTTTACCTTTGCAACTTTTTTTATTGCAATTACATAAATAAAAAAAATGAAAGCTGCTCCAACAGTTAAATTAACTATTGCAACGTCTGGAGCATTCATAGTAAAAAATAAAAGCGAAATTATTGTACCAAATGCTCCGTAACTTAACAGAGCATTTATATGATTATCTTGCACAGCTGCGTAAAAAGCTATTATTATTAAAATAAAAAACAAAAAATAAATCGTTAAAGTCATTTCTTTTTTTCACCAACTTTTAAACCGGCTCTTGTAGCACCTAAAGCAACGACATGTGAAGTAATAGGGTCTGTTATTAATATAAGAAGAGCAATTATCAGTAGCTTTGCGAAATGTTCAGGATATTTTATTATTAAAGCTATTACTACTGTAAATAATCCTACAGTATCAGAAATACTTATAGCCTGAAGATTAGAAAAAAAATCTTTCATTTTTAAAAAACCAAAACTTCCTATAACAACAAGTATTAAACCAAAAAATAATAAAATATCAGAAATCATTTTTTCTTTCCTCCTTTTGAAAGGAATCTTACAGCAATCAAAACTCCCCATAAGTTTAATATTATAAGAATAATAATCATGTCTAATAGATAAAATTGATTACTCCAAAATGTATAAAGAATCATTATAAGTAATGCTTTTGAAGAAAAAGAATTAAAAGCAACAAGCCTGTCCCATTGTGTAGGACCTTTAATTAGTTTTATTAGGGTTAAGGCCATAGAAATAATTATTAAAATTTGAATAATAACAATCAGAATAGTTCACCTTCCCAAACGTCTTTCGAAGAATGAGCTTCTTCGAGGCTTTTGGCAACAATGTGAATAATCAAACTATCTTCTTCGATATCCTCGTCAATAAAAAGTGTTTTTGGAGTCAAAGTAATACAATTCGAAATGGCAACTTTTTCAATTTCCGACATATTTTTAGAGTTAAATCTCGTAAGCCCTGAATAATGTTTTTTAAAAATTAAAGGAATAAATTGAAAAGTTGTTTTATACATATCAACAATAGAACCTACAGTCATAACGCTTATTTTTACAAGACCTCTTGTTTTTTCAGGATAAAAAAGGTTTGTTATGTATACTGAAATAAACATAAAAATTATTCCTGTAATTATAGAAAAATCAGTAACTTCTCCAACAAGAATAAGCCAAAGAATAAAAAGCATTATGTAAAGCATATTAAATCACCTCATAACAAAGATTCTATTTTTTGAACGAGTATTTCGATTTCTTTAATTATGTTATTCGTTTTTAGAGAAAAACCAGAAGCTCTTGGATGTCCGCCGCCGCCCATTTCGAAAGCTATTTTTGAAACATCTGCATATTTTTTTGACCTTAAAGACACATGAAAAAGATTTTCTTCAGCTTCATTAAACATTATTGCTACTTCAACCCCTTTTAAAGAACGTAATTCCCCGACAAAAGGAGGTGTGTTAGTAGGAGAAATACCATACTTTTCTATATCAGATAATCTACAAAATGAATAAACAATTGATTTAGAATCATTGAATCCCATATTGTTTATATATTCTTTTGTTAGCATCAAATGTTCCAATGGTTTGTTTTCAAGTATTTTATTACTTATTTCAGAAATATCAGCGCCTAATTTTGTTAATTCCATGCATGCAGAAAAAACTTTTTCACCTGTATTTGAATATCTGAAAAACCCCGTATCGGTAGCAATACCTAACAAATTAATTGTTGCAAGTTCTTTATCGTAATCAACCTCAAAAGATTTTCCAATTTCATAAACCATTTGCGCAGTAGAAGCATAACTTGAATCAACCCAGTTTATATTGCAAAAATTTGTGTTAGTAGCATGATGATCAATAACCGCAGTTCTTCTAAACTCAAATAATTCTTCAATTCTTCCCACTCTATCAGGTGAAGAAGCATCTACAACAATTATCAAATCAGAAGGATTATTTTTTACACAATCAAAATCTCGTATTTTTTCATCCACTAAATTAAATCCTTTTAAATAATCAGGTATTTCATCATCAATAACCCCTATAACATTTTTCCCAATTTTTTCTAATATCATAACGAGAGATACAACCGAACTAACGTCATCACCATCAGGTCCTATATGACCTGCAACTAATATAGAAGAAGCATTTTTTATCTCATTAATAATTTTATCTTTCAAAATAAATTCCTCCTTAAAACATCTTTATAGCGTAATTAACAACTTTTTCAAAAACAGGTTTAATCTTATCTGCAGCTTTAATAACATCGTTGTGATTTAAGGGTTCGGGTAATATTCCTGATGCAAAATTTGTAACAGCAGAAAAAGCAATAACTTTTAAACCCGCATGATTACAAGCAATAACTTCAGGAACAGTAGACATTCCAACAAGATCTCCGCCAAATTTTTCAAACATTTTAATTTCTGCAGGAGTTTCATAACATGGCCCTAAAACCCATACGTAGGTTCCTTCTTTAATATTTATTCCATTTTCTTTACAAATAGCTTGAGTTCTTTTAAGCCATTTATGATCTACAGGTTCAGCCATAGGAGGGAATCTAACTCCTAATTCATTATAATTAGGGCCTATAAGGGGGTTATCTAAAGAAAAGTTGATAAAGTCTGTATCAGCAATTATATCTCCCGGAGTGTATGTTTTATTTACTCCGCCAGCAGCATTAGTTAAAATTACCCCTTTTACACCTATTTCACGCATAAAATAGATAGGGAAAGTAATGTTTTTCATCCCATGTCCTTCATAAGCATGAAAACGGCCTTTAAGAGCAGCTACAGGAACGCCTTCTAGAGTACCTATTACCAATTTACCTTCATGCCCTTGAACAGTAGAAAGAGGGAAATTTGGGATATCTTCATATCTAAATTCTTGTTTATTTTCAATTTTATCTGCGATATATCCAAGTCCTGATCCCAATATTAAACCGATTAAGGGTCTTTCAGAAATATTTTCTTTTATAAAATCCGAAGCTTTTTTTATTTTTGAAAGCATTTTATTCCTCCTATTCAACAATTATTAATTTTGAATTTTCCATTGAAATAAAGTTAGTTTTTGAGTTGATATCAACTTCAATTGTTTCTTCTGTTTTAGATTTAACAACAACAAGTAAGCCGGGCGTTATACCCGCCTTAAAAATTTTTTCTTTCTCTACTTGGGTACCAGACACACTTAAAATTTTTGCTTCTTCTCCAATTTCAATTTCATCAAGAGTTGTTCTGAAGACATGAGGAAGCTCTTTTTTATATTTTTTTATAAAAGATTGAATTTTTTTGTATTCAATAGTATTTTTTTTCAAAAATATCATCAAGGCTTCAAGAGAAAGAAAAAAATCTTCTGTCATATGATGTTCAATACCACAAGCAAGTTTATAACTTTCCTCTTTAGAAAGATTTAAAATATTTACAAAAAAATCTACTAAAGTAATATATTTTCTGTAAACACGTTCGGCAGAATTTAAACCTTTTTCTGTAAGGTTAATATAACCGTACTTTTCATGAAAAACATATTCCATCAATTCGAGTTTTTTAATAGCCTCAACAGTTGAAGCGTCTCTAACTTCAAGCATTTTTGAAATATCTTTTATTCTTGGAATTTTCCCATCAATATGCAAAATATAAACAGCCCTTAAGTAATTTTCAAGGCTTTCAGAAATTTTGTTATTCAAAGTTTTCATCCCCTTCCAAAGCATTGAGAATAAACATTCCCTTTTCTTTTAAATCAATTACAGTAGAGCCTATCTGAACAAGTGGTTGAAGTTCATTATCTTTTCTTGAGGCAACTACAGTACCTGTTCTTCTATCATTCAACTGAACAATTGTTCCGGGTGGATAAAGACCAAATATTTTCAAGAAATAATTAATTATTGTAGGATCAAACATTTTGCAAGAATTTTGAATTATGTGAGAAACAACTTTATAATTATTCCAAATATCCTTGTAAGTTCTTCTAGACGTTAAGGCGTCATAAATATCAGCAATTCCTATCAGCTTTCCAAACAAAGGTATTTCATTGTTTATAAGACCTGATTGATAACCATTACCGTCATATCTCTCGTGATGATATAAAACACCGTCTATTATCTCTTTATCTGTAACATTATTTTCAAGAAGAATATTTTTCCCGTATATAACATGATCTTTTATATGTTTGAATTCCTCAAGAGTTAATTTTCTTGGGGCATTTAATATATCGACATTTAATTTTGATTTTCCTACATCATGTAAAATTCCTGAAATTACAACTTTGTTTAAAGTTTTTTTAGGAAGATTCATTGACTTGGCAATTAAAGCAGCAATTGTACCAACATTAAGACTATGAGTGAAGGTGTATTCGTCAAAATCCTTCAATTTTTTTAAAGGTAGATATAAAAAATCACCAAAATTTTTATCAATGCTATCAGAAATCCCCTGAGAAATTTCATCTATTATTTCAGCATTAATTTTGCTATCTATTTGAAGTTTTTGAAATTTTTCTTTTATAACCGCATAAGATTTTTCAATAATTTTTTTGTCAATAACACTAACTTCACTAGCCTTATTTTGAAAAACAGGAACAATAAAAACCCCATTTTTTTTAAGGCTTATTTTAATATAATCATTTATAATTGTACCCTTTTTTAACTTTAAAAAAGGAATTTCCGTGGCTAAAATATATTTCCACGATTCTATTTTGTCAACATCTTTGAAAATACTCAACTTTTAAATACCTCTTTTATAAATATGCCTGTTTCCGGCCCCGTTTCAACAATTTGTCCTTCAACACTTACAACAGGAAATACAGCGGCCTTACCCTTTTTTGTAACAACAGCATTTTTTCCATTATTTAAAATAACTTGTGTGCCAGTGGGATATAATCCTACAATTGAAAAAAATGTACTAACATAAAAAGGATCAAACATTTTTCCAGCTTGAGAAAGCAAATAACTCATTGCTTCATAAGGAGATTTGCTTGTTTCTATAAGAGAGTCATAGGCATCTCCAATTTGAAGAATTCTAACTAAAGGATTAATTCTTTCAGCTTTTAAGCCCATTATTATGCCTTTCCCATCATATCTTTCGTGGTGATATAAAATGGATTCTACAGCTTCTTTAGAAATTTCTTTTTTTAAACTTTGAAACACTTTATATCCAGAGATAACGTGAGATCTTACTATTTGATTATCAAGATTTTCAAAGTCAAGTATAACTCTTTCGCTTAAAAAAGAATATCCAATATCATGAAGCAAACTTGCTTTTAACAATTGAAAAGTAAAAATATAAGGCATTTTTAAATGTACGGAAATTATAGTTGAAATTATAGCTGTATTTATACTGTGAGAAGAAAGATTTTCGTTACTAATAGAATGAAACAAATTCAGCACCACATCTTCTTTTTTTACAAAGCTTTTATATATATCTTCTACTACAGTATTTAATTCCGTAGAATCTTTTTCAAGTTTAGTAATATCTTTAACAATTTCAAATTGTTCAGTCCATTTTTTATACTTTTTTGCCTCTACAACAGGAGGAATTTCTTTAAATTCAACCTTAATATCAGAAGTAGCTTCAAAATCATTTTCATCGTAGACAAAAATTTCTTTCACGTTGTTTTTTATAAGCTGATTAATATCTTTAGCAGTTAAAACACTGCCTTTAGATAAAAGAATAATAGAATTTTTTACAACATCCTCAGATAAAATAGTACCCGGAGTTACTTCTTTTGCAAATATTTTTTTCATTTTGAACCCCCCTGATTTTTATTTGCCAGGATTTAAAAAAGATCTATACTTATAATTAGAAAAGATATATTTAGCAGAATCAACTACATCTTCTATTGTAACTTCCATTATTTTTTTTATAGTTTCGTCTATAGTTACAATTCTGTTGTTAGTCAAATAAGACTCTAAAGCATTCATTCCTAAAGCTATGTTGCTTTCTATGTCGATAGTCAATTTTCCAATCAACCTTTTTTTTCCGTAATTGAACCATTCTTTTAGATCTTCTCTGTTGTGAAAATTATTTATTATTTCATCTAGTTTTTTATGATACGTTTCAAGATTTTCGCTTGAAGTAGCTGCAAAAATTAAAAATAGACCGCTGTTCAAATATGCATTATATTCAGAAGCCACTTCATATACTAAAGCTTCTTCTTCTCTAATTTTAGTAAAAAGAAGAGAGCTCATACCACTACCAAAAATAGTATTTAAAATCAAAGTAGCATAATAAAGATTGCTGTTTTTTGAAGGAGCTTCAAACGCATTAATTATATAGTTTTGAGATAATTCTTTTTTTGATTTTTTCACTAAAATATTTTCTTTTTTTAAAATAGGACTTTTAAAATTGTTTTTCATAGTGTTCGAATTTATTTTTATATTTTCAAAAAGATTGATTACTTTTTCATCATCAAACCCACCAACTACTACTGCAACAGTATTGTTTGGAACATAATATTTTGAATAATAATTATTCAAAATTTTTTTATCAAAATTTAAAACAGTTTCTTTAAATCCTAAAACAGGTCTGGCAAAATCTTCATCATAAATATTTTTAAAAAGATTTTCAAAAGTAATATCAATTGGATCATCATCATACATGGCAATTTCTTCAAGTACTATCTTTTTTTCTTTCTCAATATCATCTTCTTCAAGACTAGCATTAAAGGAAATATCGCTAAGTATATTAATTGCAGTATCTAGTTCCAAAGTGGGAATTTTAGAATAAAAAACAGTTAGATTTTTTGATGTAAAAGCATTAATACTGCCTCCCGCTTCTTCGATAGGCTTTTTAATTTCTATAATATTTCTATTTTTTGTTTTTCTAAAAGCAATATGTTCTATAAAATGTGCAGCTCCAGCATTTTCGTTTTCTTCATGTACAGAACCAGCTTTTATACAAAACATAACCGAAGCACTTCTCATAGAATCTCTTTTAACAAAAATTAAATCCATTCCATTATTTAGTTTATTAACTTTATACAATTCAAACCCTCCAAAAAACTATTATTATTATTATTTAATCAATTTGTTTTAACTGAAATTTTCCTTGATTTTCCAATGAAGTAATTTCAACCTTTATTTTATCTCCAATTTGTGGTTTAGATTCCTTATTTAGAAGGTTTGAACCATGTAATAATCCTACTTTCCCTGGTACAATTTCAACGAAATATCCATATTTTTCAATTCTTTTTACAACACCATTATGAACTTGACCTTTTTCAAGTTCCAAAACAAGATTGTTTATGTGTTTAATTGCATTTTCCACGTTTTCTAACTCGAAAGAACTCACTTTAACAAAACCTGTATCTTCTATAGATATTTCCACATTAAATTTTTCATTTATTCCCTTGATTATTTTTCCGCCAGGCCCAATAACTTCTCCGATTTTACTAACAGGAATTGTAGTTGTTCTTATCTTTGGAACAAAAGGAGATAATTCAGCTCTAGGTTCTTGTATAGTATCATACATCAAATCTAAAATTTTTTCTCTAGCAGTTTTTGCTTTATCTAAAGCAACAGTCATAATTTCTTTGTCAATTTTATCAATTTTTACATCCATTTGAAAAGCAGTTATACCTTCTCTTGTACCAGTAACTTTAAAATCCATATCTCCGAGATGATCTTCTATACCTAATATATCTGTTAAAACCTCATACTCTCCATCTTCATAAATCAAACCCATTGCAACTCCTGCAACGTGTTTTTTTATTGGAACACCCGCATCCATTAACGCAAGAGAAACAGAACAAACGCTTGCCATAGAAGAAGAACCGTTAGATTCAAGAACTTCAGAAACAGCTCTTACAGTATACGGGAAAGAATCTTCATTTGGAATTAAATTTTTATGAGCCCTTTCGGCTAAATGACCGTGGCCAATTTCTCTTCTTCCAGGGCCTCTTAAGGGTTTAACTTCACCTGTGCTATATGGCGGAAAATTATAATGGAGCATAAACCTTTTATCTACATCGCTAAAAATATTATCAATTATTTGAACATCAACAGAAGTACCTAAAGTTATAATACCTAATGATTGAGTTTCTCCTCTTGTAAACAATGCAGAACCATGTATTCTTGGTATTAAACCAATTTCGCAAGTTATATTTCTAATTTCATCAGGGTGTCTGTCATCTGATCTTTTTTTCTCGTTAATAATTCTTTTTCTCAAAATACTTTTAAATTCTTCTTCAAAAGCTTCTTTAAGAAGATATCTTTTTTCAGTATAAAAACTTTCTCCCCATTTTTCAAGATATAATTCTTCAAATTGACTAAAAACAGATTTTTTAAACTCGCTTATCTGTTTGTCTTTATTTTTTTTACCAATAACTAACATTTTTTTTATAAGTTCTTCTTTATTAATTAGTTTTTTAAAATCTTCTATAAATTCTTTAGGTTCTTCTATTTCTTCAACTTCCCATTTTTCAATGTTAAAATTCGAAATAACTTCTTCTTGGAATGAAATAAGCTCTTTTATACAATCATGAGCAAAAAATAAAGCATCTACCATAATTTTTTCAGATACTTCTAAAGATTCTCCTTCAACCATTGTTACAGCCTCTTTGGTTCCGGCAACAACTATATCTATTTCAGAATTTTTTAATTGTTCTTCTGTAGGAAAAGCGACAAAATTGCCTTCAATATATCCTACTCTAACAGCCGAAACAACTCCTTTAAAAGGAATAGGAGAGATATTTAAGGCTAAAGAAGCTCCTGTTATACTCCAAGTTTCAATGCTATCATCGCTAAGCATAGATAAAACAGTTGATATAACTTGAATTTCATTACGAAAATTTTTAGGGAATAAAGGTCTTATAGGCCTGTCAGTAAGTCTTGAAGATAAAATAGCTTCTTCGCTTGGTCTGTTTTCTCTTTTTAAAAAACCACCCGGAATCTTTCCCACTGCATAATATTTTTCTTGAAATTCTACTGTTAAAGGTAAAAAATCAATCCCAATTTTAGCATTTTCAGAAGCATTAACCGTTATTAGTAATGAAGATTCATTAAAAGTTAAATAAATTGAACCATGAGATTGTTTTGCCATTTTCCCATTTTCTATTTTTAATTTTCTACCAAAGATCTCTTTTTCCCAAATTTTATATTCCAGCATTTAATTCACCTCTTTTATAAATTTCATTTCAATATATTTTACCATATTTTATTAAAAAAGTATAGAAAACGGGGCATTTTTATTAGCCCCGTTTAGTAAGTTTATATTTTTGATCTTATTCCTAATTTTTTTGTAATTTCTTGATAAAGTTCAGGTTTTTCTTTTTTGATATACTTCAACATTTTTCTTCTTTTACCAACCATTGTCATAAGACCTTTTCTTGAATGAAAATCTTTAGGATGTTTTTTTAAATGATCAGTAATATGTTTTATTCTTGCAGTTACAAGAGCAACTTGAACTTCAATAGAGCCTGTATCTTTTTCATTGATTTGAAACTCTTGAATAATTTCTTCTTTTCTTTCTAAGTCTAAACCTCTAGCCATTTTATAATACCTCCAAAATTTAATATTCCTCTAACCAAGTTTAAGGCGGCAATCCCCAAAACTGAGTAAAAGGTAATTACATTATAACAGATTAAAAAAAGATATGTCAATTAAATTATTGTTATATTTTAATGAAAAACCTTTTTTATTTTATAATGCCCGAACCCAATATAAAACCAGATTCATCATAGAAAACAGCAAATTGACCTGGGGTAACAGCGAAAATATCTTCTTGAAAGAAAACTTCCGCTTCGTTATCATTTATTTTTCTTATTAAAGCAGGTTTTTCTTCATTTGATTTTCTTATCCTGCAACTTCCTGATATTTCTTCAAAGTTAACAAAAGTGTTTAAATTATAAGCTTTTAAATATTTAGTATAAAGTTTTTCTGTAGGAGCAACAATTATAGTGTTTTTTATTGGATTAATTGAAAGAACGTGTAACTTTACTCCCGCTGATTTAAAATAATTAATTCCAGCTCTTTGACCAATGGTATAATTAGTATAACCCGAATGATTCCCTATATGTTCTCCGTCTAAATTAAACACCTTGCCTTCTACATTTTTTAAACCATAATCTCTCAAATATCGTTTATAATTATTGTCTGGTATGAAACACAGTTCTTGACTATCAGGTTTATCTGCAACAATTATTTCCATATCTTTAGCAGTTTTTCTTATTTCATCTTTAGTCAATTTTCCAAGTGGGAAATAAAGGTTTTTAAGATATTCCTTTTTTATCATTGATAAAAAATAAGACTGATCTTTATATTTATCAACACCTTTTCTTAAAACATTGCAATTGTATTTTTTTGAATATTCATTTAAAACATAATGACCTGAAGAAACATAATCAGCGCCTACTTCTTCTGCGATTTCTAAAGCTTTTCCGAACTTAAAAAACCTATTACATATTATACAAGGATTAGGAGTTCTTCCGCTTTTATACTCATTAATAAAATAATCAATAACTTTAATCTTAAAATCTTCTTTAATATCTACCACTCTAAAATCTTTAATTCCTAAATTTTTAGCAACCTTGAAAGCATCCGCAGTATCTGAAGGACTGCAACAAACTTTAGTTTTTTCTGGAATTAAAGAAAATATTATATCATCAACAGTTTTAAAATGTACCCCAACAATCTCATAACCTTCTTCTATAATTTTTTGAGCAGCAACAGAACTATCTACTCCACCACTCATTAACATTAAAACCTTGTTATTTTTCATTATATTTTTGATCACCTTCTGAACTTTTAATTAAAATTTTTCCATTTTTTATAACATCCGCCAAAGTCATTTTATTTAATTCAAGCATCATTGCATTATGAACTCTTTTCCAAACGAATTCAACGGCACAATCCACATCAATCTTACACTGACCTTCAATACACTCATATGATTGAAAAGGTTTGTCGAGAACATTAACTATTTCACTTATTTTTAAAGATTCTGGAGATTTTATAAGAACGTATCCACCATACCTTCCACGAATAGATTTCAAAATTCCCGCTTCTCTTAATTCGCTGAAAATTTTTTCTAAAAAATCTTTAGGAATATGTTGCCTTTCCGATAATTCTGCAATTGAAACTTTTTTAACTCCTTCAGTATTAAGTGAAGCTAATTCAAATAAAGCTTTAAGAGCATAACTGCTTTTAACTGTTAATCCCATTTTAAGTCCTCCTAATAATTATGGACAATATTTTATCAGATCATAAATTTCCAACTATATAAATAGAAACATTTTCTTTTAATTGGGCAAGTCTAACATCGTTAACATAAATATCAATTTTATTTCCTATAATTTTTCCGCCAGTATCTTCTACTACAAAAAAACCTTTATTTGGTTTATCCGAAAGTTCAGGAATATATACAACAGTACCTATAGGAAGAACTGAAGGATCAGCCGCAATAGATCTCCATGATTCAGGTTTTTTACCTGAAAAAGTTAATCTAAAAGTAGGGTCATGAACTAATTTATCATCCCACTCAGTATAATAAGTAGCCACATAAGAACCAGAAGTTCTGAAAAATAATTTTAAAGGATCTTTAGGTTCTCCGGCTTTCCAAAGCTCTATTAATATTAATTCATCTTTTTTAACTAGACCTAAATCTGTATTTGTGCCTACCCACGAACCATTACCCACATATAAAGTTTCCATTCCAGAAGAAACACTTGTTATGGAATTACCGTGATCTATTTTTACAAACCATTTATTATTTTGAGTTAAACCCGTTTCAATTATTTTCCCAGGTAGAATAGGGTACAATCTTTCATCATTATTTGGAATTATTCCTATACCGCTTGAAATACCAGTGCCTATTCTTTCACCAAACTTAACTACAATCCTATCAAATTCTACAGGTTTTGTAGAGTTTAAAGGCCAGTTAATATAATTTTCTATGTTATTAATAGGAATTATAAGTTTTTGTCCTACCCTTAAAGAATTGGCGTTAGTAATATCATTAGCGGCCATAATTAGTTGAACACCATTTTTTCCTAAATCAAACGCTACAGAAATACCGCTTAAAGTATCTCCAGATTTTACTTCGTAAAGTATTTCATTTTTATTTTCAAAAATATTTTGAAAATGCGCATCACCAAGAGAAAATAAAAGTGTATTAACCCGTTTTTCAAAATCATTTATTAAAGATCCGTACCTTTCATTAAAAGAATTTTCAGGTCTTGTAAGTATTTTTTGAAAATCATAATTTAAATTATTATAATTTTTTCGTAATTCTGTAACGTTTTTTTCTAATTCAGAAATTCTTAAAATACTATCTGATTCTGTTTTATAATAAAATTTTGATACAGCTTGCTCTGTTTGATATTGGACCATGCTAGAAATTACTGATTCAAAATTGTAGTTGCTAAATTGTTTTTCAATTAATTCTTTTAAATTACCGTTCTGAAGAAAATAAAAATCAGATTCTTCATAAATTTTTTCCATTTCATTTAATCTTTGATTCAAATTATTAAAGCTTTCATAAATAGTAGAAATATCTTCTTTAAATATTACATTTTCTATATATGCAGAAAAATTATTTTGAGCTTTTTTTAAATTAGAAATTTCGTCTCCTAAATTTTCAGTATTTCTTATTATTGCTGAATATAATTTCTCCATTTCGTTGCTACTAAACTCTAAAGTTTCTATTCTTTTTATCAAATCTGATGGAACAGAAATTGTTTGA
>CAYZNB010000036.1:0-6389 GCA_964478535.1 uncultured Thermotogaceae bacterium | reverse complement strand
CACTTTTTTTCAAGATAACTCACTCCTCAAAGTTTTTGCTGCTTTTATATATGGATTTGTAGAATTACCGTACATTCTTCTAAGTTTATCAAAAAAAGAAGCAGCTTCTTTTTTTCTGCCAAATCTGTAATGAATATAGCCAGGATAAAACAAAGCGAAAATAGTTTCAGCATCAGTTTCAGCTTTAGAGAAAAAGTTTTCTGTTAAAAACAGCACATCGTTGAGAATTTTTAACTCTTTATTTTCTTCTTTGTTATCACGATAAAGCCACGAAAGTTTTAACAAAGCCTTTGCACTATCAAGCGGACGTTCAAATATTGCCATTATTTCAGCATTAATTATAAGTTGTTGAGAATAAAAGAAATCACTTTTTCTTTCAGAATTATCTATATTAGGAATAGTTTTATTGTCAAGTGATTTTAGAAAAACATCAATGCTTTCTCTGTATGTTTTATAGCTTGAAAGATATTTATCATAAATTTTCATTTCATTAATGTTAAAAGTGAAAATACATTTTGAACAAGTAACTATAGAAAATTTCAAGACATTTGGACCGGAATATTCCGGTTTTAGGTCTTGGTCGTATTTAGAAACTTTTTCGGCAGTTGTTGATACTCTTGCATGTTCAACATGATTTTTACAGAAAGGACATTCAGATATATCATACCAAAACTCTTTCATTGTTTTTCCTCAATTCCTAACAAAGCATTGCAATACATTTTTGGATCAAACATTTGAAAGTCATCCTCTTTTTCACCAACGGCAATCATTTTTATAGGTATACCTAATTGAGTATAAATTGAAAACGCTACTCCGCCTTTTGCGGTTCCATCAAGTTTAGTTAAAACGATACCTGAAACGTTGACTGCTTCTTTAAAAAGTTTAGCCTGTGCAATACCGTTTTGGCCGGTAGTTCCATCTATTACTAGAAGAGTTTCGTGAGGAGCATTGGGAATCTCTTTAGAAATTACTCTTTTTATTTTTTTCAACTCTTCCATCAAATTTGAATTTGTGTGAAGTCTTCCAGCAGTATCGATTATAACTATATCTTTATTTTTTGATTTAGAGTGAATTAAAGAATCAAAAGCTACAGAAGCCGCATCAGAACCTTTTGCGTGAGAAATAACAGTTGCACCTATTTTCTCTCCCCAATGTTTAATTTGTTCTATAGCAGCAGCTCTAAAAGTATCTGCAGCCGCTATAACTACAGACTTGCCATCTTTTATATATATGTTAGATATTTTCGCTATAGATGTTGTCTTTCCACTTCCGTTTACACCAACGACAAAAATAACATGAGGTTTATTAACCGGTTTTTCGATAAATTCTTCACTACTAAGATTTTCTACCATTATATCTCTAAGAAGAATAAGAGAATCTTCTGTTTTGTCTTTTTTATAACGTTTTTTTAATTCTGATAATATATTGTTGGTAGTTTCGATTCCCATGTCGGAAGTTATCAACAACTCTTCAAGTTCTTCAAGTAAATCATCATCAAGGATTTTTCCTGAAAACAAAGTTTTTATACTACCAAAAACGTTTTCTCGTGCTTTTGCCAGACCATTTTTTAATTTATCAAAAAAACCCATTTTGAACACCTTCCTATAGATTATTTATATTATTATAACATAAAAATTTTAATTATAGTTTCAAAATTATAGGATTTTTATTTATATTGAAAATATTTTCTATAGCAAAATTTTCTCCTGTTATTAAATCGATTCCCGAAATATTTAAATTGGTTTCTAAAATACCAGATTTATCTTCTAAATTTAGTATAGCAGTATAATTTTCTTCACCTTCCCAATCTATTTTGAGAATCCCATTTGTAATGAAAGATGTTTTAAAAAACTTGCAATTCTTTTTTATTTCTTTTGAAATAGAAATAATTTTTTTATAATAATTCAAAAACTCATAATCGCCCTCGTTCCATCTTACTGAATTTTTTTCAAATAAGTTGGGTAATTTATTAATCATTAATTCTTGTCCCATATAAATTAGAGGAGTTCCAGGCAAAAGCATAAAAAATAAAGACCAATTTTTTAACTTGTTTTTTCCTTCAAAAATACTAGATATTCTTTCGCAATCATGGTTTTCGAGAAAACGAAGTTTTAAAGAATTCTTAGTGTATAGAGTTTCCTGAATAAATAAATAATTTACATAATCATTCAGTAAAGCATTTCCCGAGAAATATTTTTGTAAAATTTCAAAACCGTCGTAATCATAAGTTATATCAAAAATTTGATGTAATTCAGTATCGGAAGAAGCTTCAAATCCTTTATCTCTCAAAAATTTAATAAAACTTTTATGAACACTTTCAGCTAACCATATTATAGATTTTGAAGAATATTCTCCAATTTTATTTATAGCATATTTCCAAAACTCTAAAGGAATCATAGGGGCAACATCACATCTAAAACCATCTACGCCAAAATCAATCCACTTTTTTAAAATATCTACTAAATAATCCCATAAATCTAAATTAGAAAAATCAAGATCATAAATATCATTCCAATCTTTAAATTTCCTTGTAAAATTTCCGTTTTCATCTTTTAAAAACCATTCTGGATTAGACTTTAACAAAACAGAATCCATAGAAGTGTGGTTAAAAACAACATCGATTAAAACTTTCATATCAAGATCATGTGCTTTTTCGCAAATATCTGAAAACTGTTTTTCGTTTCCATATTCAGGATTTATTGTAAAATAATCACTTATTGAATAAGGGCTTCCATGACCTCCTTTTTTACCAAATTTTCCATTTGGGTTTAAAGGCATAAACCAGATTATGTTTGCTCCGAGTTTTTTTATTCTGTCTAAATCATTATATATCTCATTAAATGTGCCGGCATTGCTATAATTTCTTACAAAAATTTCGTATATAACACTTTCGCTTAAAAACTTATATTTATCAGTAGTCACAATTGAAACCTCCAAATTAATTTGATTTAGATAATCCTTACTTATTATATCAAATTAAAATTATATTTATGATTTAAAAAGTCAATTTTAAGTAAATAAAATATTTTTTTTCTTTAAATAAAATATATTTTTTTGCGAAAAGAAAAAAATCTAATTTAATAATTTAAATTATTTTAAATCAGCAAATTAAAAATATTGCATTTTTAATTAAAAAAATTATAAAAATTTTAATTTATTAGTTGACTTTTTTAAAGTTTTGGAGTATAATTTTAATTAAGAACAAAAAAAGGAGGAATTTTTATGGTGAAAAGAAGATTATCTACATGCCCAGTATGTGGGGGTACTTTAAAAATAATAAAATACAAATGTGAAAGATGCGAAACAGAAATATCTGGAGAATTTCCGATCGAAGAATTCGCTTCATTAAACGATGAACAACTAGTATTCTTAAAAGTATTTATTAGAACAAGAGGTAATTTATCTGAATTGCAAAAAGAAATAGGCGTTTCTTATCCTACCGCTAAAGCTAGATTAGAAGATTTAGTGAGAGCTATGGGTTATGAAACGGAAGACGATAGTAGAGCAAAGACTCTCAAAATTCTAGAAAAAATTGAAAATGGCGAAATTACCCCTGAAGAAGCTAAAGAAATTTTAAAAAAATATAGATCTTAGTGATAGGAGGAGAAGTTTATGAGAGAAGAATTAGCAAAGATATTAACATTGTTTAAGAGTGAAAAAATTTCTCTTGAAGATACTTTAGATATAATTTCAACACTTGTAGATAATAATGAAAGTAGCGGTAATAATAATAATAATAATAATAATAATAGCGAGGAGAAATTTGCTAAAAAAAAGAAATATTTAATTATAAAAAGTGAAAATAATAGCGATAGTAAAAAAAATTTCAATATAAAATTACCTATATCTTTTGCAAAGCTTGGAACAAAATTTATACCGGATAATGTTTTTGGTGATGAAATTTCAGATCAACAGATCAAAGAAATAAAAGGGAATATGAAATTTCTCTTGGAAGATTCATTTGAAGAGGTTATAGAAGTTATTGGAAATAATGGTCAGCTGATTAAAATATATTCAGAATAAGAGGAGGTTGTTTATGAAAAGTCTTGAATTAAAACCTTTAAAAAAGCTTATTTTAAAAGTTAAAGATTTTGGTTGTGATTTAAAAATAGAAAAAGCAGAAAAAACTTCGATAGAATATGATTTGCCCGAAAAAGTTTTTTTAGAACACGAACACAGTTCTACAGAAAACACAATAACCGTTTCTTGTGAAAAAACAGGTTTGTTTTCAAAAATCTTTTCTTTTAACACATTTTTTTCAGATAACAGTTATATTAAAATTTATTTAGGTGATGAAGTTGAAGATTTAGAAATTTCTTCAGTATCTGGGGATGTTTCAATGGAGAAAATATCTCTTAACGAGTTTGTTTTAATAACGGTTTCTGGAGATACAGTTATTAATGATAGTGAAATAAAAAAAGCTTATTTTAAATCTGTATCAGGAGATTTTATGGTTAAAAATTGTATTATGCCAAAAATTTCAGTTAAACTTACAAGTGGTGATTTCAGATCATCTCAAAGTTCTTTTTATATTTTTAAAGGCAAGTCCGTATCAGGAGATTTTAAAATTGATTCTTTGGAACAAAATTTTGAATTGTTGGAATTACATTTAGTATCAGGAGACACAAAGTTAAAAGTAGAAGGAAATGAATCTATTAACCTTCAAAAGAAAATATTGGGAAGCGTAAAATGTAATATTCCCATCGAATATAAATCTGGAAAAAATAGAAATATTGTTATAAAATCTACATCAGGAGATCTTTATATTCAATCAGTTGAAGCGAAAAAAAATATTTCTGAAGAAAAATTTGACGAGGAAAAAATTAAAGAAAAAATAAAAAATACAGAATTACTAACTGAGGAAGAAATTAAAATCATAGATTTGTTAAAAAAAGGCAAAATATCTAAAGAATTTGCTTTAGAATTGTTGATAGAATGTGGTTATACTGAAGAAGAAGCTTTAAAGTTTTTAGAGAGGAGGGAAATAGAATGAAAAAATTTTCTTTAATATTTTTACTTATAGGAGTATTGATATTTTTAAATATATTTATAGAGGGATTTAGATTAGAATTTTGGAGAAATATTGAATTGATATTAGGGAGTTTTTTGCTAATAACAGGAGTTTTTCCTCATAAAAGATTTTTTAGCGGAAGCGTTAGAATAAATGGAAAAAATATGGAAAAGCTTTTTAATGAAGACGAGAAAGAATTAGAAGAAACATTAGAAGAAGTAACAGACGCTCTCAATGATGAAGAAGTTCCAGAATTCGTAAGAAAAATTACAAAAAGTACTATTAATTTTTCAACAAATAAGAAAAAAACAAGAATTAGAAAAATTGTTAAAAACTTTTTGTTTGGAGTTAGTTCGGGAATTTTGTTAATATTTTCTTCTTTAAATCTTTTTAATATTCAATTTTCTTTTGGCGAAATAATTTTAGTTCTGATAGGAACATATTTAATAGCAACTGGAATTTCTTCTTTTATACCTGTAAGGGGGAATAATAAATGAAAAATGGATTAATACTAATCATAATTGGAATAATAATATTAATGGGAATTGTATTTAATGTAAGTATAGGTTTTTTAGTTATTTTAGAAATTATTTTTGGTCTTGTTTTCATAGCAGAAGGTTTAAAAATATTTAAGAAACCTAAAAATGATCAAGTTGGTTCTTTAATCTTTGGTACTATATTAATTTTGGATGCTTTTAAAGTGTTGCCTAAAACCCTAACTTTTTGGCAAATTATCCTTTTGCTTATAGCATCATATTTAGTAGGAGAAGGTATTTATATGCTGTTTTTTAAAGGAACACTTAAGTTTAAATTTAATAAAAGTCCTGAAGAAAAAGAAGAAAAATTTGAAGGAGATATTCCAAACAATGCCTTGTTAAAAAAATATGACATAGAAAATGATTTTGATTGGACTAAATTTTCTTTAAATTCTTCTAATATGGAAGAAGCAGTGAAAATAAGAGCGTTATCAGACAAGGACATATTTAAGAAAAGTTTTAAATGGGACTCAAAAGATATATTTCTTATGAATAAGCTAAAAGTTTCAAATATAAAAATACCTGAAAGAGCACAGATAAGTATTAAATTAAATAGAGAAAAAGAGTATTCTTTAATAGGGACTTATAATGTTTGTGATGTTTTTTTAGACATGAGAGATATGAAATTTAGAGAAATGAATTTAAAAATGACAGCTTCTAAATTGGTGATAATCCCTTCAGATAAAATAGACTCAATAATAGATGCAGACTTTGAAATAACTTCAGTATCTTTAAAAATGCCTTATAATGTAGGGCTTGTTTTGAGTCAAAAAGGCGAACTTAATTTCAAAACGTTTGAAGGTCTTGAACAAAGAGATGACGGAACTTATATTTCTTCAAAT
>CAYZNB010000035.1:0-21728 GCA_964478535.1 uncultured Thermotogaceae bacterium | reverse complement strand
TTTTAGATTATGTATAAACTTCAATAACTTTTTCAAAAACCAACTATCAATCAATTATTTTTACCCACACTATTTTAAATAGAACCAATTAATTCATAGTATAATGGAGGAAAAAATGAATAATATTTTTTTAGGTGAAATAAAAGATTGGGATACTTGGGGAGAAGTATTTCAGTCAATTTCTTTATTTAAAAATTTAATAATAAAAATATTTGAAAAAGAAAATCTTGAAATTTCTGAAATTTCTAATGTTACTCCTGGAACTAACGCTGTTTTTAAAGTAGGGAATTATATAATAAAAATTTTTGTTCCTATTGAATCAGGATATGATTCAGAAAAAGATTATTTTTTTGAAATAACAGGTATGAAAAGAGCTATGCAATTGGGCATAAATATACCGAAATTGATAGCAACTTCTGAAATAAAAGATAAATATTTATTTCGTTATATTATTATGGATTATATAAATGGAAAAGAAGCAAAAGATGTTTTAAAAAAATATTCGATTGATGAAAAAATTAATTTTGTGAAGCAGTTAAAAAGTAATTTGAATAAAATGAATACTTCACCGAATAAAGATTTTAAAATTATAGATCTTAAAGAAAAAGCATTAAAAAACAATCGTTGGAATATTCTTAAACCACACGTTGTAAATCAGATTAAATCTTTGATTAAAGAATATAAAGAAGATGAAAAAGTCTATGTGCATGGTGATATAACTTCAGATAATGTTATAATAGATGAAAATGGCAAATTATACATTATAGACTTTGCAGATGGAATGATAGCTTCAAAAGAATATGAGTTACCACCGATTTTATTCGATTTATTCAATTTTGATAAAGAAATGATAAAAGAATTTATAGGAGATAATAATTTAAACGATTTTATAGAAAAAACTTTTTATAGCATATTTATACATGAATTTGGCGTATATTTTGTAAAATTTATTTCTGAAAAGCTATTAAAAAAAAGAGCAGAAGATTTAAATGATATTTCAGAAATAAAAGTAGCTTTATATGATTTTTTATAAAAAATTTTGGAGAGTGAATAATTGTGAAAGTAGATTGGATTAGCTCTATAGAGGATAAATGTTTTGAAGATGAAAAATTTTTGACGTTTACCAAAAATTTGAAAGAAAAGTATAATTTAATAGAAGATATAGAAGAAATAAGAAATCCAGAAAAAATTTTTTTTGAAAGTGAAAAAATAAATAAATTAGCCGTTATATCAGAAAACGAAAACTTTATTGCATTAGTTAAAATATATAAAGATTTAGATTGGAGCGGAAAAAGACAATTGTCATTTGAAGTTATGACGATTTTAGATAAAGAATTTTCAAAAATTTATAAAATTTTAGATATTATAATAGATGAAAAATCTATTGAAAACGTTCAAAATACTATAATTACATTTAACGACGAATTTTCAGATTATGCACAGCAAAAAAACACAATAATTCAAGGGAATGGAAATCATTATACTCTTTCTAAATCAGATATTGATATTGAAAAATTAATGAGCTGGGTAAAAGAGATTAGTTCTAATAATTCGGATTTAAGAATAGAATTTTTCCATGGCATACCAGAAGAATATATAGAACCATATTGCACACTCTTTATGGAAACTTCTGAAGATATGCCAGATAATAAAGAATCAGGATTTGTACCTTATGTAATTACGCCTGATTTACAAAGAAAAAATCATGTTTCATATGGTCAATTTCATTATTGTTATATGATTTTTAATGAAAAAAATGAGTTGATAGCTAAATCAAATGTTAGAATAAAAGAAGATTATCCTTATCAATTTATGATAGGGGTAAAAAGAGAATATAGAGGAAGAAAATTAGGTAAATGGTTGCATGGGTCAATGTATAGTAAAGTTTATAAAGAAAAAGATTTTAAAAAAATACATATTGTACATCACCCTTTAAATAAAGCAGCAATAAACCTTAGTTTATCTGTTGGGTATAAATTTATTTTTAATGAAAAAAAATACATTTTTGTTTAAAGCGTCAAATTTTTGGAGGAAAAATGAAAAAACTTAAAATTGGGATTTTGGAAGCACAACCAAGTCAAATGTATATAAATAAAGAAAAATTAAATATAGTAAGTCAAAAAGAAGATTTAGAAGTAATTCCTGTAAAAAAAATAGGTAAAAAATTATTTTTTACAGATGGTCACAGTAGAGTTTTAAGTTATTATCTTAAAGGATTTAAAGAAATTGAAGTTTATATAGACGAAGATGATATGGATTGGCATTTATATTCTTTGCACGTTAAAAATTGTGAAGATAATAATATTAAGAATATATCAGATTTAAAAAACAGAATAATTTCTGAAAAAGAATATAAAGAAAAATGGTTTGGATTTTGTACCGATTTGGAAAATAAGGTTAAAAACAGTTCATTATATGATATTAAAATTGAAGAAGTTGAAGATGAAAAATTGAAAACGGAAATTTGTTTTGATATATTAAGTAATCTTCCTGAATGGTTTGGAATTGAAGAATCTATTAAAGAATATAGTGAAAATGTCAAAAAAACAATTTTTTTAACTGCAAAGATAGGAGATAATAATATAGGATTTTTTTCAGTAAAAAAACATAATGAATATACTGCGGAACTTTACGTTTTAGGAATTTTAAAAGAATTCCATAAAAAAGGCTTAGGAAAAATATTCGTAAATAAAATAGAAAAAAGATTAAAATCAGAAAAATTTAAATTTTTAACAGTGAAAACATTATCGCCAGAAGCTAAAGATGAATCGTACTTAAAAACATATAATTTTTATATTAAAAAAGGTTTTTATGTTTTAGAAGAATTTAAAACACTTTGGGGAGAAGAAAACCCTTGTGTTTTTTTATGTAAAACATTATGAATTACAAAATATATTGCCTATTAATATTTTAATAGGCAATCTAATAAAAAGTTTAAAATATAACTTCTACGGTACTTCTTTGAGTATGTCTTCTAGTAAAACTATCTGACGAGTTGTGAAAACCTATAATAACATTAATTTTTTCACCTTTTTTTATGTTATATCTGGAATCTTTTAAAGGGATTTCAAATTCAACAAAAGAATTACTTGAAGTTCTTTCGCCTTTAAAATTTGTTATATATTTTTCATTGATCTTTCTATGAGAAATTTGGCTAGTTCCAATATGTTCTTCTAAAATAACTTTTTCGCTTTCAAAACCGGCTATAATAATTTTAGCATTAGCCATTCTACGAGTCGCATCAAAACCAATTGAAATCCATCCCGTTACAGGTGCTTTTAATACCATGTAAAGAGAATCATTTTCACTGAATTCCCAGTATATTTCAAGTCCGATATTTGAAATATATCTGTTGTGATACTCCAAATCTTGTACTAAAAAACTTGAAAAGTAACTTTCTTTTTGAATCGGATTGTCTGAAGCGATTATTAAAATTGAAAAAGAGAAAATTAAAATAGCTAAAAATATTTTTTTTGTAAACAATTTTTCCATTTGAATCCCTCCTTAAATTTTTACCCAAATAACCAAGGGTTAATGATATGTAGTAACAAAAAAACAAAAATAATTAAAGCGGTAATTTTGTGGAATGTCAGCCATTTTTTAATAATTTTAAATTGCCCTAACAGAAAAATAATTAAATTAAAAATAATAGCTAGAAGTAGTACTAAACCTGTATGCCAATAAAAAATTGTTTCAAATATTAAATAAGCGTGTATAGAAGCAATTATTATGATTATAATACCTTGAACTCTATGAATTTTAGAAATGAACTTAATAAAATTTCTAAATTTTTCTTTTGAATCTTTAGACTTGAACGCCACTTTTTTATAAATAAACTTAATAAAAAAATAACTCAAGCTGAGTAGAACAAGAAAAAAATTAATCCATCCTAAAATAGAATATAATTCCATTTAAACCACCTCTCTTCTTTTTATTAATAAAAGGTTCATTATATCAAATTAAATTATATCATATTTTTACACAAATTTTATAGTGTTTAATAATAAAAATTCTACTGGATTAATTGATATAATTTTTTTGGTTCTATGTAGAAAATTGTGGGTAAAAATTATTGATCGATAGTTGTTTTTTGCAAAAGTTATTGAAGTTTATACATAAACTAAAAACTTTTTTTACGCTCTGTCATCTCGAACGACGTTTTTTGGAGGAGAGATCTGCGCATTTTGGTTTTTTATTAAATTATTTCAAAACATAAAATCGCAAATTCGCAGATTTCTCCTCAAAAGAAGAACACTTTTTCGTTCGAAATGACAAATCTCATAAATTTCTTTTCCGAATAATAAGATTCGGTTTTTCATGATTGTCCGCATAATTTTTTTAAAATTAGGAAGCGAGTTTGAGATTAAATATTTGTGGTAAAATAAAAAGTATAAAAAAGGAGAAATATTATGAATTTAAAAAATGTTTATGCTGTAGAAAAGTATATTGCTGATGTTTATGATCAAAATGAAAATCATTTGGAAGATATAACTCTTATAAAAAAAACTTTTGGGGAATAAAAAAATGAAAAAAATTTTTATAATCGGTATAGTAGCTTCAGGAAAGACTACTTTAGCAAAAAAATTATCTAATAATTATAAAATTCCATGGTATGAATTGGATAACATCGTTCATAATAAAATAGAGAATTCAAGAAGAAAAAGAACTAACGACGAATTGTTTGATTATATAAAAGAAATAAATGAAAAAGGTGAATGGATTTTTGAAGGTGTTTATAGAGAGTCATATCATTATTTATTAGATATGGCGGAAGAGATTCTTTTCCTAGATCCCCCTTTATGGAAAAGGAAAGTGAGAATTTTACTAAGGCACGTAAAACAAAATCTCGGAATTGAAAAATGTGAGTATAAACCTGATTTAAAAATGTTGAAAATGATGTATAAATGGACTGATGATTTTGAAAAAAACAGAGAAAATTTTGAAGCGATTCTTTCAGCTTACAAGGAAAAAGTAATTAAATTGAATTAAAAAATATTTTAAATTGAAATTAATATTTTCTATAACTTGACATACAGTTGTCAACGATATTAAAGTAAAATTATTAACAAGATGCGAAATATTATATTGTAAATAATTAAGAGAAATTTAGAGGTGAAAAAATGAAAAAAATAAAGAAAGACGAAAGTAACTTATATCAACCTATGATGGATAAAGCTGTAGAACCAACTGATGAAGATATGATAAAATTAATAGGGCAACCAATTGCAAAAGCATGGACAGCTTTAAGAGAATTTTTAGTTGAAACTTATGATATTGAACCTATTCTTGATTCGGGCGGTAAAAAATATGGATGGAATTTGCAGCATCGTGCAGGTAGAAAACCTTTGTGTGAAATGTATCCTGAGCATAGTTCTTTTACTGCATTAGTAATATTAGGTAAAAAGGAATTAGAAAAAGCCCTCCAAAGAGTTGATACTTTTGGTGACCTTGTTAGAAAATTCTTAATTGAAACACCTAGATATCATGATGGATGCTGGATGTATATTCGTATTTATGATCCAATATCTTGTTTTAAAGACGTAGAAGATATCAAACAATTGATTTTAATTAAGAAAAAACCACCCAAAAAGCTCAAAGAAAAATAGGGATATATTTAATAAAAGCATGAATTTAAAAAATGTAGATTTTAATTGAATTAAAAAATATTTATAATAATCTAAAGAAAATTAAGGAGTGAAAATGGGTGGATAAAAATATCAAAGAATTAATGAATGAAAACGTATTAAAAGAAGCTTCTTCAAAATTTGGAATTAAATTTCACGATTTAAAATTTATTGGAGGATTTCAAAATTTTATTTATGAGTATAAAATTAATGATAAATATTATATATTAAGAATTACTCACAGTTCTCACAGAACAGAAAATACTGTATTGGGCGAAATAGAATTTGTAAATTATCTTTATAAAAATGGTCTTTCGGTTTCAAAACCTGTATTTTCAGTAAACAAAAAATTAATAGAAATAATAATTTTAGAGGATTATTATTTTATAATAACTTCTTTTGAAAAAGCTTTAGGAAAGAAATTAAAGTATCCTGAAGCGATGAATAATGATTGTTTATCTGAACTTTGTGGCGAAATTACAGGTTTGATGCATAAATTATCTAGTGAATATAACCCTTTGAACGAAATTATAAAAAGACATACATGGAAAGATAATTATTATATAAAAAATTTTGAAAAATATATACCAAAAGATCAAAAAAAAGTATATGATAGTTTTCGAATATTGATAGAAGAAATTGAAAAACTAAAAATTGAAAACTACGGATTAATTCACGGAGATATAAATATAGGGAATTTTTTAATTGATGAAAATAAAATTACTTTATTTGATTTTGATGAGTGTCAGTATAGTTGGTTTGTAGAAGATATTGCCATACAGCTTTTTTATATAATTTATGTAGTTTTAGATGATTCTATACCAGAAAGAAATGAACAATCAGAAAAATTTTTAAATTTTTTTCTCAAAGGATACAAAAAATATTTTAAAATAAATGATTATGAAATTGAAAAAATTCCTTTGTTTTTGAAGTTGAGAGAAATAATTGTATACGTAGGACTACATAGAAGTATGGATTTTAACAATATGCATGATTTTTTTAAAAGTTATATAAAACAAAGTAGAAACCGAATAGAAAACAGAGCTGCAATTTTTGAAGGTGTTAAAAATATTTAAAATGCTTGAGAATAAAAAAACTCTTTTCAATTTATTGAAAAGAGTTTCTTAAAAAGTTATTTCAAATATCCGTTAGCAGTTATTTTTATTTCAAGCTGATTTAAGACGTTTAATACTACATCAAAAGAAGAATTTGACATAATAGAAATTTCATTTACAGAAAATCCAGCTTTTTTAAAATCAAAGATATATTTTTTTATTAAAGTCATTACTCTTTTAGTATCGTCTAAAATATTCATTATTTCAATCAAACTCATAACAGATACTATTCTATTAAGTTGATTTTTTATTAAAGTTAATCCAAATAAAGGTGAAGAATGAAAAGAATTCATAAGTGAATCATTGTCAAAGATTATGATATCACACGGATTATCATTAAAAACTGTAGCTTGTCTTGTAGAATCTTTAAAAAAAGCAGACTCTCCGAAAACTTCTCCGTTTTTAATAAAAGAAATTATATAATTATTTTCTGAAGAAAATCTTCCGACTTTTAAAGCGCCATTAAGTAAATAAAAACCTTTGCCTTGAGTAGGATCGCCTTCTTTGATTAATACAGTTTTTTCAGGGATTCTTAAACCGTGTTTTGCAAACAAATCATAAAAGCCATCTTTTTTATTATTTACAAGAGATTTTAAATAATGATAAGATAAGTGATTAGCGGATTTTTTTTCGTCAAAAAAAGCCAAATAATTTTTAATTGAATTAATATTCATTTTAAATTTTAAAATAGATCTCCATAAATTAATCTCTTCATTAATATCTTGACTTAAAATTTCGACATTTATTAAGTTTAATTCATTTAAAGCGTCTGAATAATTATCTTCATTAAAATAATTTTTCATTCTCAAAAAATGAAGAGAATAATCAGAATCAAAATCATGAAACCCTTTATATTTTTTGCTAAAAGACTCTCGCGCTTTTTTTATATCGATAGAACTTAAAACTTTTTCATCAATAAAAAATAATTTTTGGCTTACAGACTTAAAAATTTCAAATAAAATTTTACTTACATCTTTCATTTTCAAAAGATCATCAGGTTTAATAATTAAAATTTTAGACTTGTTATCAAGTATTTTTACTGTTTCTAAAGAAGGCATATCTATTAACGACCATTCGCCTAAAAATCCTTTTTCTATTATTTTAATCTGATCAAAAATTTTTATTTCGACAGAACCATGTTCTAAAAAATATAGTTTATCAATAATTTCACCACTACTGTATAAAATTTCCCCTTTATTTAACACTGCCATAAAATCACCTCAATTTTAATTCATAAAAAAAGAATTAACTGAAAACATTATAATACTATTGTAACTCTTTAAAAAATATTTTTCAACTTGCAAAATATTTTTCTTGAAAAATAAAATTAAAACCCCGCTTTAAGCGGGGTTTTAATACAAAGGGATTAGTGAGATATTTAATACTTTCTGATAACTTGATAATAAATATTTTTTGTGACGCAATCTATTTTATCTGTAGCTTTTATATTGTTATTTTTGAACATTAGAAAACACCTCCTTTATTATTATCACCTAATATAATCTTCTTGAATTTTCAAGAAAAACGTTTAATAAATCGTTATCAAGTCTGTCAAAGTTTTTAACGTTTACTTTTCTTTCTTTTCTCATAGTATTTCCCTCCTTTATTATATTCTTTTGATTGATTTTTGAAAAACATATTTGAGTTCTTTATTTAATTTATCAAATCCGGTAAAGTAAGTTTTTGAATCTTTATTCATAAAAACCACCTCCGAGAATTTTTTGTTATTTTCATAATTCTGATAAAATTATAACATGAAAATTTAAAAAAGTCAAGTCCAAAATTAAAATATTTAAAAAATAATAAAATTATTTTATATTTCTTAAAAAAATTAAAATATTTAAAAACAAATCAAATAAAATCAAAAATTTATTTTTTATATCTTACATTTTTATTATAATATATGAAGTAAACTTCAAGTCAACAGTTTTATTGAAATAAAGTCGGTTAATTTTCTGTTACATGTGGGGTTAACATCATATGTTTTAAATTGATAAAAAATAATTTTTGGCTGGTAAATTTTGCCATAATGTTGTCATGTTTAATTTTATATAATAAAAAAAGAAGATAAAAGGGAGGAGATAATTTATGATAGCGAAATGCGGATTTAATTGTTTTGAATGTCCAGCATATACAATTAATGTTAAAACGGAACAAGCTAAAAAAACTTGTTCTGAAGGATGGAAAAAATATTTAAACATAAAAATTGATGCTGAAAAATGTGAATGTTTGGGATGTCAACATCCAACACCTTGGAAGGGAAAAAGAATAATTCCGGATAAATTTTGTATTGTAAGAAAATGTTCAGTAAAATCTGGAGTTATTAACTGTGGTAAATGTTCACAGTATCCATGTGAAATATATATAAAAAAAAGAAATCATGAAAATTATATTGAAGAAATGCGTAAAAGCATACCGGAAGAAGATTACATAAAGTTTTTAAAAGCGTATAATCCAATTGATAGCGAAATAAGGCTTAATAAAATTAATGAGCAAGAAAATTTGATAACTCCAAAAATAAAACCCTTAAAAACAAATCTTGCTAATTTGAGCGAAAATGCTACTCAAGAACAGAAAAATTTTTATTATTATATAAAAAAAATTTTTGAAGCTGAAACTAAAACTTATTATGAACAAATAAATTTTGAATCAAAAAAACAAATTTTTATTAATTTATTATGGAATTTTGGGCAATATGGAGAAATAATAAATAATAAACTTATAATAAGACAGAAATTAAAAACACAACCTAAAAGTTTTTCTACAATAATAAGAAAAAAAACTAATTCTTTTCACAGTAGTTTAGAAGAAATGCTTCCAACTTTAAAAAATAAAAAAGTTGATGTATCTTTAAAAAAGCTTTCAAAAGAAGAATGGGAAATGTCATTATCTCTAAATGAAAACTTAGAACATCTATTTATTTTAAAAGAATTTGTTCTAAAATTAATTAAAGAGTATGGCGAACCTGAATATATTGGAAAATCTAAATATAAAGGAAATGCATTTAAAGCCTTTTCAAAATTAGATTTCAGTAAATAAAATAAAATTTTTCTCAACAGAAAGAAAAAATAATTTGTGACTGTAAATTCTTATAAAAAAAGAATTACAGTCTTTTTTTTTATTAAGATAAAAAAATCACTTGACAAACAAAACAAATTTTGATAATATATAAACACACAAACCGACGGTCGGTTTAAAAGAAGAAATTTTAGGAGGTGGTAGTATCACCAAAAAACTTTCACCACAAGAAAGAAAGACTCAAATTATGGAAGCGGCTATAAAATTATTCGTAGAAAAAGGGTATGACGATACTTCGGTAAAAAATATTATTGATGAAGCAGGAATTTCTAAAGGCGGTTTTTACCATCATTACGAATCAAAAGAAAAATTGATGGAAGATATTGTTCAAATTTTTGTTGAGAATATTATGAACACAGGAAAAATAGTTTTGGAAGATGAAAAGCTTTCTGCAGTTGAAAAATTTAATAATTTTATGAAACTTGCAAATTCTTATAAAATGCAGAATGTTTCACAAACATCAACTATTTTTACAGCAATTTATCTTCAAAAAAATAATGAACACGTAGAAAAATTAGTTTTTGGTCGCTCAGCAGAACTTCTTACGCCTATTATTGAAAAGATAATTATTCAAGGAATTAAAGAAAATGTTTTTAAAACGGAATTTCCGGAAGAAGTAGCAGATGTTTTTGTGAAACTGCTATTAATTCATCAAAAAGAAATGGGATTACTTTTTATTGAAGCTTTGAAAGAACAGAATATGGAAAAAATAGAAATTATAAAAAGAAAATTTGCGTTTTTTGAAAAAATGCTTGAAGGTCTTTTAGGTGTTAAAGAAGAAACATTTAATTTAAAAAATATAGCGTTTGAGGCAGTTGATGAAGCAGTTGAAAAATTGTACGATTACTTTGGAAAAAAAGATGGAGGTGTTTAAAAATGGCAATTATAGAGATTAAAAATTTAGAAAAATATTATGGTGATTTTAAAGCGTTAGATAAACTTAATTTGAAAGTAAATGAAGGAGAAGTTGTAGGCTTTATAGGACCTAACGGAGCGGGAAAAAGTACAACTATAAGAATTTTATTAGGACTTCTCAGAAAAAATAACGGTACGGCAAATATTTTTGGTAGAGATTCTTGGGAAGATATTGCTGAAATACATAAAAAAATAGCGTATGTTCCAGATGATGTAAGTTTATGGCCTAATCTTACAGGCGGAGAAGTAATCGATATATAAGGAAACCTTAGAGGTGGACTTGATAGTGAATTGAGAAAAAAGATGATAAAAAGATTTGAGTTTGACCCAACAAAAAAATGTGGAACTTACTCAAAAGGAAACAGACAAAAAGTAGCACTCATATCAGCTTTTTCATCTTATGCAGATCTTTTTATTTTAGATGAACCAACAACAGGATTAGATCCGCTTATGGAAGCGATGTTTCAAGAATCTATATTAGAATTAAAAAATAAAGGTAAAACAGTATTACTTTCAAGTCATGTATTAGCAGTTGTAGAAAAATTATGCGATAAAATAAGTATTATAAGAAAAGGAAAAATTGTAGAATCAGGAACTTTAGATGAATTAAGACATTTGACAAGAACATCTATTCAAGTAGAAACGGCAAAAAAAATTATTGGATTAGAAAAACTTGTAGGAGTTCATGAGGTTTCAGTTAACAATTTACAAGCAGAGTTTAAAGTTGATGGAGATAAATTAAATGAAATTATTGCTTATTTAAGCCAGTTTGAATTTAAATCTTTGATAAGCAGACCACCATCATTAGAAGAACTTTTTATGCATCATTATGGAGAAAACGGAAAAAATATAAAAAAAGTTAAAGAAAGTGTGAAAAGGAGGATTTCTTGATGAATGAAAATGCTTATGCTAGAACATCAACATTGATATCTTTAGCGTTAAAAAGAGATAAAAAAAGACTTACAGCATGGATAATAGGATTATCTTTAATGACGGGATTATTAACTTATTCGCTTAAAAGTGTTCTTGCTACGGAGCATGAAATAATCATTATGATAAATTCTTTTGCAAGTAATCCTGCTATGAGAGCGTTATTATCGCCTCCATCAGGAGTTAGCATCGGTGGATTTTTTATATTGAGATTATCGACGTTTATTGTAGGTATTATAGCTTTTTTTAATGTTTCAACAGTTGTCAGACATACAAGAGAAAATGAAGAAACACGGTGTGAAGAATTAATAGCTTCTACAGTAGTTGGAAGATATGCAACACTTTTATCAGCTGTAATTGTAGCGATTATATCTAATTTGATATTGGCAGTAACTTTCACTATCGCATTTTTAATAAACGGACTTCCTTTTGACGGCTCAATATCAGCATCATTATCCTTTGCTGCTACAGGAATTGTATTCGCCTCAATTGCGGCAATAACGGCTCAAATTAGTGAAACAAGTCGTGGTGCAAAAGGATTAGCAGGATTAGTTATAGGATTTACTTTTTTAATAAGTTCGATAGGAAATATGCTTGGAGAATTTGACCCAGTAAAATTAGAGGTTGAAAGTCTTGGAATTATTTGGTTATCACCATTTGGTTGGCATCAGCAAATATTTGCATTTAAAGAAAACAATTTATGGATTTTATCTATATTTTTAGTAACCTTTGTAATTTGTGTTAGAATAGCATTTGTATTAATTCAAAAAAGAGATGTTGGAATGGGTATAATCCCTGCCAAAAAAGGACCTGCGTTTGCTTCACCTAATTTGCTGACACCTTTAGGTTTTGCATGGAAACTGCAAAAAAAATCTCTTGTAACTTGGACAATTGTTATTATTATGTTGGGAGCACTTTTTGGATTTGCAATGGGAGAATTTAACGAAGCTTTAAGCAGTATTGAAAGAGCCGAAGAAATATTTGGAGATGTATTTTCATTAAATGAAGTATTTATTAAAATGCTTATAGGGTTAATCGGAACATTTATAGTATTTTATACAGTTCAAGGATTTGGAAGAATGTTACACGAAGAAAATAATGGATTATTAGAACCAGTTCTTGCTACTGCAGTATCTCGCACACAATGGATTATGAGTCATATCATATGTTTTGGAATAGGAACGTTATGGCTGTTTATAGTTCTTGGATTAAGCGGTGGAATTGCTGCAATAGGAGATTCTGAAGTAAGTATTTTGAGAATACTTGAAGCATCATTAGTTACATCACCGGGAGTATTTGTTTTAGGAGGTTTTTTTGTCATGACATTTGGACTAATACCAAAATTCAGTAAACCATTATCTTGGGCGGCAATTTTAATCAGTTTGATAGCGGGCCCTTTATTAGGATCGGCATTAAACCTTCCAGAAAATGTACAAAAATTATCTCCTTTTACACATCTTCCTGGACCTATGGATGATATTAAAGCAGCACCTATTGTAATTCTTTTGTTGTTAACAGTAATATTCTTTACTTTAGGAATTATTGGATTTAAAAATAGAAACTTAAAAACTTTAAAAGAATAAAACATGAAATAAAAGGCGGTGAAATCCGCCTTTTTGTTAAAAAGGGGGATAAAATGGAAATATATTTTATGAGACACGGTGAATCTATTGCCGATATAGAAAATAAAATAGAGTCAAGATATGATGCAGCTCTTACCGATAAAGGAATAGAACAAGCAAAAAAAATATCTTGTTTTTTTAAAGAAAATCAAATTGATTTTCAAAAAATAATTTCAAGCTCTTTAAAAAGAGCAAAAGAAACATCTAAAATAATTTCTGAACAATTAAAAGTTGAAATTGTTTATGACGAGTTACTTATGGAATTTGATAGAGGAATATTATGTGGTTTAAAAAGAGAAGAAGCAGATGAAAAATATCCTGCACCATCTTTTAGAAACAGATTTGAAAGATTTCCAGAAAATTCTGGAGAAAGTGTTATAGAATTAAGAACAAGAGCATTACTATTTTTAAACAAAATTATATCTTCAAAAAAAGAAAAAATTTTAGTAGTAAGTCATGGAAGATTTTTAAATGAATTAATTTCTGTCATTTTAAATATTCCGCCACTATATAACGAAAATAATGGAACGATATTTTCTTTTAATGATTGTGAATACATTAGATTAAAATATATTGAGAAAAAAGATAGTTGGGTCGTTTATGAAAAAAAATATATTTTATAAAAAAATAACTTCCATAAAATGGAAGTTATTTTACCCAATATTGACTGCCATCTCTTTCTCTATCCAAGAAACCATATTCTATTAAATATCTTCTAATCAATGCATGATCATCGTAAATATTTTTCAAAATAATATCGACATCTTTTTCCGAATATTTTTTGCCGACTTCAAAACGCTTAACAATATTTCTTAATATTATAATTTTTCTTTTTTCTTTCTTTACAGGAAAATCATAGAGTTTTCCATCAATACCATCTTTAAAATAAGTTTTTAAAATCTTGTCATTTTCTTCTTCAGAAATTGCATATCTTTCATCTGCCATGGTCGCCCCCTTATGAATAGTTATAAATTTTTCTTTTTGAGTATTATTAGCATTCATTAAATTCATAATTACTAAAAATATTTTTGCCTGTTTTTCTTTTTCTCTAAATGTAAACCTATGATTTCTTATAGTAGAAGTACTTCCACCACCCATTTTTTTTACGATATCATTATCGTTATAACCCTCATAAAATAATTGAAGTAAGTTTTTTTGGTGTTCAGTTAAGCCAGTAAGTTTTTTATCAAAATTTATTAAATATTCAAAAACAGAACCATGAGTTTTTTTTATATGATGAGCAACAAACCTTTCGGCTTCAAAAAAATTATTTCCATCAGTGTAAACCATACCTTTTAAAAAACTCTCCCCGCAAATTAAACAAATAAATTCTTCAGTTTCAACGTTATATATATATCCGTTAGACATATCTTCAATAGAAGCTTTCCAAAATAATTCCGACAAATCCATATAAACACTTCCTTTTTATGTTTGTTTTTATAATAAACATTATATCATAAAGTTTATATAATATCAAGTGTAAAAAATATTAAAATCAACTTTTTTGTGATAAAATATATTATATGATTTTTTTTATTCTATTTAATTTTTGTGTGTTTATTACTTTAGAAAGCAGTTTAGTAGAAAGGAAAAAGAACTTAATAATAACCGTTTTTTGATTTTCCTTTCCAACTTTCAACTTCCTGCTTTAAATAATGAGGTGAAAAATGAAAATAGACTTTTATTACTGGGGGTATCAATGCCCTATTATTTATGAAATGATAAAATTTTTAAAAAGCTTAAAATCAAGTTTTTATGAAATAAAATTGTTTGATATATCGAATGATTTTGAAACTGCCAAAAGAATGAAAATGTTTTTTCCGTTTTTAACAGTATTTGATAATACTATTAGATATAGAAGCCCTTTATTTTTTGCTGCAGAAGAAATAAAAAAAGGAATAATACCTAAAGAAAAACCATATATTCCAAAAATTTCTTTTGAAAAAATGGAAGGAAATATTAAAAAGCTTAATTCCGAATCTATAAAAGAAGTTTTAAAGTGTTGTACTATGACTGGTTGTGAAGAAGCTTGTGAAAAAAAAGCTGAATTTTTAAAAGGAATAGAAGGAGATTTTTTTGGTTACATACATTTTCAGAATAATAAAATTGTTGGTGGAGTAGAGTTTATTCCATCAACAGCTGTTCCTTATGATATTCCAAAAAATTCTGATACAGCTTTTTTAAGTTGTTTGTATAATTCTTCAACCGAAAAAGACGTTAGAATATATCCTTTAGAAAAGCTCGAAAAAGAGCTTTCAAAAAAATATAAAGAAGTTATCGCAATAACTGATGAAGAAAGTGTTTTTCCGAATGGAAATTTAAAATGGTTTATTAAAAACGGGTATAAAGATAATGGGGTAATAAGTATTGAAGAAGGATATGCAAAATTGCATCTTGTAAGTAAAACTCTTAAATATGAAGGAGGGTAAAAATGAATTTTAATGAAATTTGTATTTTTCAAGTAAAGCCGGATAAAAGTGAAATTTTTGAAAATTTAATTGTAGAAATGAAAGAATTTTTTGAAACATATGAAAACCTTTTATATTTTAAATTTACTAAAAGAACTCATAGATTAGAAAATGTTAGTGAAGGTACACCACCCAAAGAACTTGTTAGAATAATAAAATCTATAAAATATTTATTATTTTTAGAATTTAAAGATGAAAAAATTTACGGGAAATTTATTAAAGAGTTTTTTGAAAAATTCGACAAAAAAATTTCAAAATGTGTTCTAATGCCTGCAGATATATTTATAGGAAAAGAAATATAATAAAACCCGCTTTTAGCGGGTTTTATTATCAAGGGGGATAGTGAGATTTTTAATACTTTCTGATATTCTCGTAATAAACGTTTTTCGTGTCACAATCTATTTTATCTGAAACTCTAATAGTATTATATTTAATCATATTTATCATCCTTTCTGTTAAAAAATGGTTCCCCCTTAGTAGAATCTTCTTGTGTTTTCAAGGTAAGCGTAGAATAATTCATTGTCAAGTCTGTCAAAGTTTTTAACGTTTACTTTTCTTTCTTTTTTCATAATATTTCCCTCCTTTTTTATATTCTTTTGATTGATTCATGAAAAACATATTTGAGTTCTGTATTTAATTTATCAAATCCGGTAAAGTAAGTTTTTGAATCTTTATTCATAAAAACCACCTCCGAGTTAGATTTATTTTGATTTTACTTTCTTACACTTTTATTATAATATATGAAGTAAACTTCAAGTCAAGAGCATTTTTAAATCAATTTAAGTTAACATTTGGTTACACGTGGGGTGTGCCCCATATATGATAAAAAAAATCCGATTTATTTTTCTATAAAAAAAAGATAAAAACACTATTAAACATTGCGTTTAATTGTTTTTATCTTTTTATGATTTAAGCTTTTTAATTCAAGTATTAATAATTTTTTTAAAATATTACTTAAAAGAATTTTTTATTGATGAAATCAAATTTTCAATTTGATTTTCTCGGTCTTTTTTTGACCAATCAATTATACCTTCTCCTATAATATTGGCATTTTTTGATTTACATAATTTTTTCATAGTGCTTATAGCTTGTTTTCCGCCTAAAATAGAAAAAGGAAAATGATGAGTGGTATAGCAAAACACTTTTTTTCCTTTTAAATCTCCTATTTTGTTCAAATATTCTTTCATAACAGCACATAATGAAAAAGCGTGAACAGGAGCACCAAATACAATAGCATCATAATTATCTGTGTTTGGCATTAAACTAAACTTGAAATCTTTCGGATTAGAAGTTTTTCCTTTTTCTATTGTTATTCTTTCATAAATAACAGTGTTGTTTTCTGTAGATAAATTTTCAGCAATTTTTTCTGCAACAGAATGAGTATTCCCAGATTGAGAATAAACAATAATACCAATTTTCATTTTTTATCAACTCCCTAAGTATTTGAAAAGTTCGTAAACTAAAAATGCAGGCCATACAAAAGCTTTTAAAACCCCTAAAATGCCCATCCAAAAACTTGTTGCGGTTGAAATAAAATAAATAGCTGCCCCAATTAACCCTAAACCATAAATCAAACCGGCAGGAGCTTTTTCAGGAATTTCATTTTTCATAAACTCACCTCTTTTTAATGTAGGGTATAGTTTAAAATATTATTTTACATTTGATTATATAACTATTTACAGTGAATTGTCAAATATGTTTAGTATATATTCATAAAATATAATTTTAATCAAATTTTATATTATTTAAAATTTCTAAATCTTTTATTTTGATATTTTCTTCAGAAATCAATAAAAATTTTGCTTGTGTATATTTATTCAATTCAGCTTTTTCTGAAAAAAAGAAGTACATTAATTTTTTTGCGGCTATTAAATTATTATCATAATTATTTTGCGTATAAAAAATAACTTGATTGCTGTTTTCATTATTTTTGATAGTTAATTCTTTTAAATTAGAGTTCAAATAAGGTGTAGGACTTGGTTTTAATATATGAGAACCCAAACTCGCATACATGTTTTCAAAATTTTCACACGTTTTAAAAAACATTTCAGTTTTTAATCTATTTGAGGAAAAATATCCATCGCTATTTTCTAATTTCGAGAAGAATGTTATAATAGGTGTTCCAGGAATTGTAAGGAAATAGTTATTTAGTATTGTATTTTTAAGTTTTTTAATATTAGAAACTTTAAACGAAACTCTTACGCCTTCCCAGCAATTATTAAAATTATCCCTTAATTTTATATATGATTCTGTTATTTGTTCTTTCAACAGTGTAGTTATTTTAAAATTATCAAAAGAAATATACATTCCACCAAGCCATGGATTTAACCATTCTCGAGTTTTTTCATCTTTATTCTTAATATCTAAAATATCTCGCCCTTTATATTTTAAAGAAGATATTCCGGGATGATTCCCATGAGAAAAGGCTATAACTCCATTATCAATTGCATTATTAGCAGCTTCAATTTTCCCTGAACTTTTTAACAAAAATTGAGTTTTCTCAAAACTATAAATACTATTTTCCAGTTTGGATTTTATTTTTGTGATAGATTTTAAAGGTAAATCAAAAGTTGATTCGGTAGTTTCTTCAAGGTCAATATCATAATTTTCTCCTAAAGAATCTATTTTTAAAATGCCTGATATTGTTTTATTTCTCTTTTCAGATAATTTCAAATTTATTGAATCGTTATAAATAATAGGATTATTATTGTTAATGCTTATTTCAAGAGAACTTGTTTGAATTTTATTTTCTAAATTATTTATATATTTGAATTCTTCGTAAGAATTTACATTGTTTATAAAAAATTTAATTTTCCCTGTTTGAAAGGTATTATTTTTCTCTATTTTTAATTCTGATTCAATGAAATAAGAAAAACCTTGAGATTTCATTTCAATATCTTTATCCCATAATATACCAAAATTTGCTTCATATTTTTTTATAAATAATGAATTATCTTTAAAAAATTCTGAGCTTACATTTTGCATCTCTTGTTCATGATATTCAGCCAATTTTACTTCTCTATCATCTGTTTGGAAAATTAAATTGTAAGGATCAAAGATTATTTCATTAGAGAAAAACATAGTATCAAAATCCGAATTGCTTTTAATTTCTCCGTATATTTCTAAATAACCATTTGAATAAAAATCATAAACCCTTGAAAGAGTGGTGTTAGAAAATGCATCTGAAATATAATTTTCTTTCATCTTTATAAAATTATCATGTTTTTCAAATATCACATTATTCGGTTTTTTACTTGAAAACTCATCGCTATAAGGCTTTCCAAGTTTAGGATTTAATAACATAAAAGAATAATAATTATGAATGTTGTATTCATAAGATATTTCAACCCTATTCGCCATATTTTTAAGCAATTTTAGAATTCTTTTTCCATTTTTTATAATAAAAAAATCTTTTGTTTCTCCGTAAACAGTATCAAATATTGAAGAAATAGGAGTGCTTATTTTATTATTAAAAATATATTTTTCTCTTTTTTTATTTTCAAAAGAAAATTCTACATTTTCATAATAAATATGACTTTTTAATAAAGAAAAATCTACAGAATATTTTTTTCTTTCTTTAGTTTCTAAAGTATCTTCAATAATATTTTTATCAAATTTCAAATTTTCATTTTCAAATAAATTCGCTTTAAACTTTTTAGATTCATCAAAATTATTAGTTATTAACAAAAAACCTTTAGAATTTTTATTTAACTGCACATTATCATTTTCAAGTATAAATTCGGCTTCAAATGGAAAAATAGGGTCTATTCCGGTTTTGAATAAAACATTTTTTCCATTAATAGTAAAATCAGAAATTACAGCCGGATGTGTTTTGTTTATATTTTGAGTTTCTTTTATAAAATCTATAAAAAATTCTTTTTCAATTATTTTTTGAGAAGCAATCTCGCAATTGATTTCAGCATCAAACAAAATATTTTTGTCGTTTTTCCCATTCATTGAAATAATTAAAGGATTTTTAGAAAAATTTTCTATTATATACTTTATTTTATAACTTTCTCCAAAGATTAGTGAAGGATTTTCTATCTCTGTTTTTATAATAAAATCTTTAGTCTCTAACTCTATTAACCCTCTGCCTCTTTTTGAAAATTTAGTTCTTAAAAAATCTTTTTCATTATCCCAAATATATTCATATGTTTCAAAATTTCTTTCAAGAATTCCATCTTCTTCAATTTGAATTTCTCTTTTCAAATCATTATACCAATCAAAATTTTCCAATTTATCTTTTGTAAAAGCATTATTAAAAAGGTAAGGGAGAAAATTCATCAAATGCGTATAAGCATCGTGTTTTTCCCAAAAAAAACCACATTTTTTATATAGGGGAACAGCTTTAGTATTTCCGGGCCATGTGAAAAGATCTACTCTATCCCATTTTTGAGTAAAACTGTATTCCAAAGTTTTTTTTAAAAGTATTTTGCCTACTTTTTTGTTTAAAAAATCTGGAACTACGTTTAACAAATTGATATAAAGAGAGTTTTCATCAAATTTGTATTTAGATAATTTACAATAACCAACAACTCTTTCTTCATATAATGCAAGATATAGCTTAATATGATCAGAGTTGCTTTCCGTTGCAAGAACACTTTCTTTAGACTTTCCTTTATCTGAAACAAGCCATAATTCGGAACTTTCATTCCACATAACAGCTACCTTTTCAGCATATTTTGGATCATATTCTACTATTTTAATATCAGACATTTTTATCCCCTTTCTTTTTAAAAAAATTATTTATTGTTTTTAATTTATTAGTAACTTATTTATATTATCTCACAATTTATTTGTTTTTAAAACATACTAAAGTAATAATTTGTTTGGAAAAAAGATATTATTTTAAAAAGTTTTTAAAAATCCTTTATTGACAAAACTTTATATAAAATGATAGAATTTAAAATAATAAAATGAAAGGAGAAAAAACATGAAAAAAATATTGATAATATTATTAGCTATGTTAGTATTAATTTTGGTAGGTTGTGAAGCTTTGAATAATCAAGTGAAAAGTATAGAGTCAGATGTTAGAGGTCTAGATAGAGTTGTTACTTTATATGCAAATGATGGTAGTGTTATAAAGAGATACGAAGGTAAATTCACAATAAAAACAGAAGATGGCGTTTTAATATTTACTCATGATGGTAAAAGAATCATACTTAACGGAACTTATATAGTAGAGGAAAAATAATTTAATTAAAGGCATTTTCAAAGAAGAAAAGCAAAATATAAATTTATGACTAATAAAATAAATGCATTATCTGAAATATAGGATAGTGCTTTTTTTATACATTTCAAAATATGATATAATAGTATTATAAATAGGGAATTGATTAAAACAAAATTTGAATTAATTCCCCTCATTGAGGGGTGGCAATCGAAGATTGACGGGGTGGACAGGTTTTTAAGCATTTCCTGGCCACCCGACTATAAAATATTATGAGCCATATTATTTTATATAGAACCTTCAAAACGTTTTAAAGAATTTGAACGAGAAAAACGCTAAGATAAAAATGTACAAAATTTAATTAAAAAATCATAAAAGGTTATTTGTGTGCTGTAACGCCGTGTAAAGTGCAGCGTGGCTGTTACACTACATTAGAACATGAATCAAAAATGATAGTGAAAAGATCAGAAGGAGGAAACCACAGATGAACACAGATGAACACAGATTGATTTCAGAAAAAATAATTGGTTGTACAAACTCTCTAGGATTACTTATTAATTTTGGTACTTCAAAAGCACAAATCAAAAGAATGTTAAATAACAATTAAAATATCTGTGTTCATCTGTGGTTAAAAAAGAAAGATTGTGTTTAGAATTTTGAAATAGAAATAAGGAGATTCTAATCAAGTGGAACGGTTGTTTAACTATCGATTAACCATTGTTTAACTATTGTTCGAAAAGGAGGAATAAAAAAATGAAACGATATAAATATCCATATGGGATATCAAACTTTGAAACGGTAAGAAC
>CAYZNB010000034.1:0-21991 GCA_964478535.1 uncultured Thermotogaceae bacterium | reverse complement strand
GTTAACTATTTGTTGCTTTTTGTTTGCGTTTATTTCGGTTTTTTTCAGTGGCCTCTTGACGGGGTGGATTGTTTTTTGTAAAAGCTTTAAAAACAGAGGCTTTTAATAATGAAGTAGTAAATAATGGATAAAATAAACGCGAACAAGATCAAATTTTCTAAAAAACAAATTTCGCTCTGAGATAAAATGCTAAAATTAGCAAACTCGCTACGCTCAAACATGCTAATTTCTAAACGCATTTTATCACCTCCCTCAATTGTTTTTTGACGAAAATTCTCAATTGTTCGCTACTTTATTTCATCCACATTTACTGTCAAAAGCATTATAATAGGCAAAACTTTTTTTAAGTATTTAATTGAATTTCCTGACCATCTGACCAACAATCTACTTACCAACATTAAAATCCACATTTACTGTAAAACCCATTATAATATTAAAACCGTTTTTAAGTATTTAATTGAATTTCCTTACCAACTGACCAACATTCTACTTACCAACATTAAAAATCCACATTTACTGTCAAAAGCATTATAATGAATTTTTTTTGCCACTTTTCACTATTTAAACGTTTAACCAATTAAACATTTAAATATTATTTGATTTTCCTTACCAACTTTCTACTTGATTTTTTCTTGCAAGATTTCTTATATTTGTTGGTCTCCAGTTATAACTTATTTTGAAATGACATGTTGATATATTTTATTTAATAATAGCCTTAAGAAACTATTATTTTAAAACAAATATAGACAGATTATTTAAGCTGTATCAAATATTATTTTTTAATTATTGAATTCCATATTATTTCTGTTATTTCTTCAATACTACTCAAACTGGTGTCAATTTTATTTCCAATAAATCCTTTTTCACTTGCTAATTTTTGAATATTATTTAATTCAATAAAACGTTTAAGTTCCCATGAAGCACCTTCCGTATTTCTTTTTTTTATTCTTTTTTCTTGAACTTCATTAGAACAAGTTAACCAAAAACAATATATTTCAGGTATTATTTTTTTGAGTCTTTCAGTTAATGAAATTAATGATTTCTCTGATTCAAATACATAATTAATAATAAAATTGCTGTATCCATTAGAATAATGAAATTTTATTAAATGAGAAAAAGTTTCATATAAATATTCTATTCTTTTATTATCATATATTTCAAAGGGATATACTGCTCCTATGTAATCTCCATCTAACATTATTGATTTATTAAATTTTTTTTGTAAATCCCATGAGATTGATGTTTTACCAACACCTACTGAACCATTTATAATAATTATCATTAATACTTCCTCTTTATTGAAAATCAAAATATTTTTTTATACTATTTTTTAAAATTTTTAATTCATCTAAAATAAATTGATAATTTTTAGTTTTCATTTTATCCTCTTTAATTTCTTTTTCGTACTCTATACATAAGTTGTGTAATTTTTCCATTCCCATATTTCCGGAAGTACCTTTAAGAGTGTGTATTATTTCTCTCATATTATTAGAATCGTTTTTTTTATAAAAATTATTGATATTTGCTAATGTTTCGTCAATACTATCCAAAAAATAATTCAAGAGTTCGTTGTATAATTCAATATTATCTCCTGTTTGATATAATCCTTTTTCATAGTTTATACCTTGTATTTCTTTATAATTTAATTTTTTGTCTTCTTTATTCTCAAAATCAATAAATTTAGAAATTTTAATTATTATTTCATTAGGATCAAATGGTTTCGTTATATAATCAACCATTCCACTATTTAATGCTTTCTCTTTTTCTTCATTTGAATCTCCTGCTGTCAAGGCTATAATTGGAACCATATTTTTATTTTTCATATTTTTTATTATTTCTACAGCATTATAGCCATTCATTATAGGCATTTGTATATCCATTAAGATTAAATCATAATTATTTTTTTCAACAAATTCTACTGCTTCTTTTCCATTATTAGCTATTGTTGTTTTAATTTCTTTTTTCTCAAGTAAATCTTTAGTAATTTTTTGATTTAAAAGGTTATCTTCTACAATTAATATATGAGCATTTTTATTAGATATTTTTTTTAATTTAGATTTATTAACAGTATCTCTTTCTTTTTGAGATATAGATGTGGTTTCAAGTATAAAATAAAAAACACATCCGGATTCATTGTTTATTTCAACTTTAAGATTACTATGCATTAATTCTAGTAATTTTTTACATATCGTTAATCCTAAACCTATTTCATGATTTTTTGATTCGTTGAATATATTAGGATCTGAAAAATATTCGTTCAAATTTTCTATTTTTTCCATAGATAAACCTATTCCAGTATCCGAAACAGAAAACTTTAATTTGATTTTGTTATCTGTCTCAAAAGTCTTTTTTATAGATAGTTCTATATGACCTTTAAAAGTATTTTTTATAGCGTTATTTATCAAATTAATTATTATTTGTTTTAATTTTAGATAATCCTCAAAAACATATTCAGGTATATTTTCATCTATCGTTAAAAGAAAAGTCAGTCCTTTTTCGTTTGTTTGAAAAACAAACATATTATATATTTCATTAAAAAAAGAATTTAACGAAAATATGTTTTTTTGTAAAGGCATTTTTTTTGATTCTATTCTAGAAAAATCTATAATATCAGTTACAGTAGATAATAACCTTTTTGATGAATTTAAAATTTTTTTCAAATACGATTTTATTTCAAATTCAGATTTTGATAACAAAGCATCTTCAGTGTAATTAATTAAATTGTTTACAGGGTTTTTGATTTCATCTGTAATGATTGAAAAAAAATCATTTTTAACTTTGATCGCTTTTTCAAGCAACAATAAAGAACTATTTAATTCAAGATTAGTAATTTCTATATTTTGAGCATACTCTAAAATTTTATTTTCACAAAATTTTCTTTTTGTAATATCTTCAGCAAAACCTATTATTTTTATTAAATTTTTATTTTTGTCATAAATAGGAAAATTTTTAGAGTGTATCCATTTTATAGATTTTTCTGATTTCATTATTCTATATTGTTCATCAAATAATCCAGTTTTATAAAAAGTTTCAATTGAACTTAAAACTCTTTTTCTATCTTCAGGGTGAATTTTTTCAAAAAAAATTCCTTTATTTTTATATAAATTTTCTCTTGAAACACCCCAAATTTCTTCAAAATATTTATTTAAATAAATAAAATTATTATTTTGAATTATCCAAAATACTATATTAATATTTTCCGCAAGTTGCTGAAAATTTATTTCGTGTTTTTTGTCTATAACAAATAGATTTATTAAATTTTTATCGAAATTAAAAAAAATACTTATTTCTAAATTTATTCGCGAACCATCTTTTTTTCTATGATTTGATTCATAAATAAAAAATTCTTTTCCTTTTAAATTTTCTAAAAAATTAATATCAAAACCATTATCTATATCAGTTATAGATAAATTTATCAGTTCATCTTTTGAATAATTTAACATATTGCAATAACTTTCATTTGAATCTACAATCTTCAAATTTTTATTTAAAGATAAATATCCTAACGAAGACATTTTTAATAACAAATTAAGAATATCATTTTCCATAAGATAATCACCCCTTAAAAATTTAACTTTTATATAATTATAACAAAATATAAACACTATTCAAAGTATAATTTAATTATCTTTTTGATAATTAAAAACTTAGTTGAAAATTTAGTTAATGTATTTTGAAAAATATATTTATTCATGATATAATATTATGTAGATGAAATTTTGATTTTAAGTTAATTTGCAACATTGGTAACGTTCATATTTTTGTAGGAAAGTGGGGTGTTAAATAAATGAAAATAGGTATAATCGGTGGGGGTGTAGTTGGAGCACTTCTCGCTTATGAACTAACTAAGTATAATGTTGAAGTTACTTTAATTGAAAAAGAGTTTGATGTTGGAATGGGTGTTAGCAAGGCAAATTCCGCTATTGTTCATGCAGGATATGATGACGAAAAAGGAACTTTAAGAAGCAAATTTTGTGCACGTGGAAATGAACTTTATGACGAACTTGAAGAAAATCTTGATATTGATTTAAAAAGAATTGGCTCTCATGTTTTAGCATTTAAACAGGAAGATATGAATACTTTAGATAGATTATATAATCAGGGTATTGAAAATGGAGTTAAAGGCTTAAAAATTTTAGATAAAAATGAAATTATTCGTTTGGAACCAAATATAAACGAACATGTTATAGGATCATTATATGCACCTACCGCAGGAATTACTGAACCATGGCAAGTTGCTATCGGTGCAGTGGAACTAGCTCAAAAAAATGGATTAAATCTTTCTTTAAGCGAGAGGGTTATAGAAATAAAAACTGAAAATTATAAAATTGAGAAGATTATTACAGATAAAAAAGAATATATTTTTGATGTTGTAATAAATGCTGCGGGTTTATATGCTGATGTAATCTCTAATATGGCTGGAGATGTTTCTATTCCTATTCATCCAAGACAAGGAGAATATATTTTATTGAATAAGTTTACAGCACATGATTTAGTTAATTCAATTATCTTTCCACCTCCTTCAAAAATGGGAAAAGGTATTTTAGTTCTTCCTACAGTAGATGGTGGAACTTTACTTGGCCCTACTTCTGAAGATTTATCTTATTTACTAAAAGATGATAGAACTACTACAAGACATGGAATAGATGAAATTGTGGAGAGTGCGAAAAAATTAGTGCCTTCTATTGATGTGAGAGAAACGGTAAAAATATTTTCTGGTTTAAGACCTGAAAGTCCTAATAAAGATTTTTGGATTGGAAAAAGTGAAAAAATATCTAATCTTTTTCATGCTGCGGCAACAAGATCTCCTGGATTAACTGCTGCTCCTGCAATAGCAAAATTTCTTGTAGAAGAGATTCAAGAAAAAATGAAGATTAATTTTTCTGAAAAAGAAAATTATATTTCAAAACGTGAAAGAATTAAAAATTTTTTTAATGATGAATCTCTTGAAAAATATGATGAAATGATTAAAGAAGATTCTTCAAAAGGTAAAATAGTTTGTGTATGTAATAAAATCACCGAGAGTGAAATTATTGAAGCTATAAAAAGAGGGGCGCATACTCTTGATGGAGTTAAATTCAGAACTAGAGCTAGTTTTGGTGAATGTCAGGGAGGTTTCTGTACTCATAAAATAATGAAGATAATTTCTAAGCAATTAAATGTTCCTATAGAAGATATAACATATGGAAATGATAATTCTTATGTCATTACTGGGAAGGTGAGACCTTAATGAAAAATTATTCTACCGATTTATTAATAATAGGAGCTGGTGCTGCTGGAATGGCAGCTGCATTAAAAGCAGAGTCTTTAGGTATAAAGGTTATTCTTGTAGAAAGAAATGAAGAAATGGGGGGTATTTTAAATCAATGTATTCATAATGGTTTTGGTCTTCATTATTTTAAAGAGGAATTGACAGGGCCTGAATATGCTAATAAATTTGAGAATTTGTTGAATGGTAAAAATATAACCTTTTTATCTAATAGATTTTTACATTCTATAAATGAAGAAAACAAAGAAATAATTTTTACTTCTTCAGAAGGTATAGAGAAAATTTCTTGTAAAGCTCTTGTTTATACTGCAGGAGCAAGAGAAAGACCTTTCGGTTCACTTTTAATTCCCGGAAATAGAGTGAGCGGTATTTATACTGCTGGAATGGCACAAAGACTTACAAATATAGAAAATAGACTCCCTGGAAAAAAAGCGTTAATTTTGGGTTCGGGAGATATAGGTTTAATAATGGCAAGAAGGTTGACACTTGAGGGAATGAAGGTTGAAGCTGTCCTTGAAAGAATGCCTTATCCTGGAGGTCTTGCAAGGAATATAACTCAATGTCTTAAAGATTTCGAGATTCCTTTATTGCTTAGCACAACAGTAGTTGAAGTAAGAGGTCAAGGAAGATTAAATGAGGTTATAGTTGCACAAGTTGATGGTAATTTTAATGAGATTAAATCTACGAGAAGGTCATATAGTGTAGACTCTTTAATATTATCTGTAGGTTTAGTGCCATCTACTACTCCCGTTATGCATCTTGTAGAAATAGATAAAAGAACAAGAGGTGTTGTTGTTGATAGTATTATGAGAACAAATAAAGAATGGGTATTTGCTGCAGGAAATTGTGTTGTTATATATGATTTGGTTGATTATGTAAGTAAAGAAGGAGAAATTGCTGGAGAAAATGCTGCTAAATATATTTTAGGAGAAACCTTTGGTAAAAAAATTAAAATAAATCCTGGAAACAACATTGGAATTATTTCGCCTTCATTTTATGTTGAAAATACCGAATTAGAATTATATGTTAGAGTTATAAGACCTTGTGAAAACAAAAAAATAATAGTTAAATCTGGGCAAGATATAATTCATCAATCAAGACATATTTCTATGATTCCAAGTGAAATGGAACATATAAAAATAAAAAAAGATAAATTATTAAATGTAAAAGAACTCACCGTGGAGGTGATTGAGAATGAATAGTATTGAAATGATTTGTATAAAATGTCCTGTAGGATGTAAGCTAAAAATACTTATGGACGAAAATAATAAAATAGAAGAAATTACAGGATTTAAATGTCCTCGCGGTAAAGAATATGCTATCCAAGAAATATTAAATCCTAAAAGAATTATACCAACTAATGTAAAAGTATTAAATGGCGAATTAGAAATTGTTTCTGTAAAAACTTCTTGTGAAATACCTAAAGAAAAAATTTCTGAAATAATGAATTTTGTAAAAATGCTTGAAGTTGAAGCTCCTGTAAATATAGGACAGGTTATAGCAAAAAATATTTTAGATACAGAGGCTGATTTGGTAGCAACTAAAAATATAAAAAGAAAAGAATTATAATTTTTTTAACACACAAATATTTTTTTTGTTGCTGTAAATAATTTTAAAATTATAAATTTCTGCAATTTTTTCAAATGTTTTTAAACTATAAAAACAAACATGAGTTGGATCTTTTTTATAGTACCATTTTGAAAAATTTTCAATATTATCGGGTGGAAATAATGTCATTATAGACATTATTCCATTTTTTTTCAGCAAATTACTTAATAGGTTTAAACTGATATTTGGGGTGTAAAAATGTTCGAATACTTCAGTTGAAGTTATAAAATCATATTTTCGAGATAATAAATTTTTATTGTCAAAAAAATATGGATCGTAATAATAAACTTTATCAAAAAATTTTTTTAATAATAAAGACAAAACAGGAGTATTTCCACAACCAAAATCAAAAAAAGAAAATTTTGTATTTGAATATGGAAAAACTGATTTGTTAATGAACTCTAAAAACATTTTTACATATCCAATATTATTAAGAGTGTTGTTATGAAGCGAATAACGATATTTTTCTTCTTTAAATTCAAGATACTTTTTTTCATCTAAAAAAATAAAATCACATTTTTTACATTTATAATAAGTTGATTTTTCTTCAAAATACTTATAAGTATTATCACCACATATTTTACAAGTTTTCATTTATAGAACCTCTTTTCATCTAAATTATTTCTGATTATTTTAAATTAGATGGTTTTTTTAACCTAGTTTAATTATAACATAAAAATTTTATCTCGATATTATATAAATAATTTTTATATTATTTTAATTTAAAATATATAAAATAATTTATGTTTATGTTATACTTTAATTGTAAGAGGTGGAATTTTTGGCAGGTGATACTAAAAATATTTTTCAATTAAAATTAAAAATGTTTTTAAGTTCTAATTAGAAAAGTATGGGTAAAAATTTATGAGTGATAGCTGTTCCTTAAAAAAATATTCAAATGTATAAAAAACATAAAAATTGTTTTTATGCGCTGCCATATCGAATGATATTTTTTCAAAATGATAAATCAGATATTTTTTTCGTTTTATAATTTACAACTTTGCATAATTGCTCGCAAAGATTTACATAGTGCCTGTTTTTACAAGCTCTTACAAAGCTCAAAAACATTTTGAAAAATTAAAAAAGGAGATTAAAAAATGTATGTTTATGGAAAAAACTCGCTTATAGAAGCTGTTAACAGTAAGTTTTCAATAAAAAATATTTATATCGATCAAAAATTAAACCGTGATTCAATAATAAATATTTGTAAAAATAATGGTTATTCTATTAACCTTGTTCCCGATAATGTTTTGAAAAAAATGACTGGTACAGATAAAAGTCAAGGTATAGTTTTTGAAATTGATGATGATTTTAAATATTATGATATTGATTATATAAAGAAATTTGAAAAACCTTATCTTTTAATTCTAGATCAAATTCAAGACCCTCATAATTTTGGAGCAATTATTAGATCCGCTTTAGCGGCGGGAGTAAATGCAATAATAATTCCAAAAGATAATTCAGTATTAGTTACTCCAACGGTTATAAAAGTTTCTTCTGGCCAGGTATTCAAAATTCCTATAATTCTTGTAACTAACATAGCGAGAACTATTCAATATTTAAAAGAAAATGATATTTGGGTTTATTGTGCTGATATGGATGGAAAACCTTATTATGAAGTTGATTATAGCTATCCTTTCTGTCTTGTAATGGGAAATGAAGGCAAAGGAATCAGAGAAAATGTGAAAAAACATTGTGATGACTCTATTTCTATTCCAATGAAAAATGAAGTGGAATCATTAAACGTTTCTGTAAGTGCAGGAATAATATTATTTGAAGGAAAAAAATGTCGTGAATTAAAGTTAAAATGAGGTGTTTAGTTTGAAAATAAAAAGTCTTTCACAAGATGTTGTTATGAAAATAGCTGCTGGAGAAGTTGTAACAGGAGCTTTTGCAGCAGTAAAAGAATTAATTGAAAATAGTATAGATGCTGGTGCGGATGCTATAAAAGTTGAAATAACTGAAGGTGGTAAATCGTATATTAAAGTCGAAGATAATGGTTTTGGTATGACTTTAGATGAAATAAAAATGGCTGTTTTACCTCATACTACAAGCAAAATAAATTCAATAGATGATTTATACACTTTAAATAGCTTCGGTTTTAGAGGAGAGGCTTTATCTTCTATATGTCAGATTTCAAAACTTAAAATCACATCAAAAACTCAAAATGACGAACTAGCTAATCAAATAGAACATTTAGGCGGAAAAGAAATATCTTGTAAAAAAATTCCTTCAAAAGTAGGCACTACAATAGAAGTTTTAGATTTGTTTTATAATGTTCCTGCGAGAAGAAAATTTTTAAAAACCCCTTCAACAGAAGGAAGATATGTAACCGAAATAGTAGAAAAATTTATATTGAATTTTGAAAGTAATTTTACATATATAAAAGACGGTAAAACTATTTACAACATTTTAAAAAGTGATTCTCTCGAACAAAAAATTTTAAAACTTTACCCTGAATTGAAATCTGAAAACTTAATAAAAATTGATGATTTTGAAAATGATATTAGAATCTCTGGTTATATTTCAAAACCTGATACAACAAGAATAAACAGAACCGCTCAGAATTTTTTTATTAACAAAAGATATGTAAAAAGTGGGTTGCTTTTTTCTATTTTAAATAAAGCTTATGGTGAAATGTTGGAAAAATCAAAACATCCATACTCTTTTATAAATATAGATATAAACCCTGAAGCTATTGATGTAAATGTACATCCTCAAAAACTTGAAGTTAATTTTTCTGATAGCTCAAAAGTAATGAATTTTATTAGAACATCTTTTAGAACAGCCTTAAAAGAAAAAACAAATTACAGTATTTCATTTGAAAATATAACAGAAGAAAAAAAGATTCAAAATTATGAAAAAGAAACAGAGCATTCTTCACATAATCATGAAGATTTTAGTTATTCTCCACCTAAATATTTTAAAGAAAATTTTCAAAAAACTGAAAATTCAAATTCTGATAATTTTATAAAAAAAGAAAATAATTTTTTAAATGAAAAAAGAATGAATTTTGATATATCGGAAATTAAAGAAAAAAAGATTTTTGAACAAGATACTCAAAAAGAAAATTCTAATATTCGTAATTATAGAATTCTTGGAATAGTTAAAACACGTTATATAGTTGTAGAATATGAAGAAAGAATAACTTTCATAGATTTTCATGCAGCACATGAAAGAGTGTTGTATGAAAAATTAAAAAAGCATTTTGTTGAGCAAAACGGTATAGTTTCAAACGCTCTTTTATTTGAAAAAAAACTCGACCTTGATTTTGAAAGTATCGAAATAATAAAAGAAAAAAATGATCTAATAAAAAAACTAGGCATAATTATTAAAGTTGAAAATAATGAAGCTATCTTAACGTCAGTTCCCCTAAATCTTGATTTTAAAAAACCAGAAATACTTATACGTGAAATAGTTGAAGAATTAAAACTTGAAGGAATTGAAAACCCAGAAAAAATTTTTGATAAAGCAATATCAACAATAGCATGTCGTGCAGCTGTTAAAACAGGAGATGATTTTGCAGGAATAGAAACACTTATTAATAATATACACAGTATGAATCTTCAAACATGTCCGCATGGTAGGCCTATAAGTATGGAAATAAAATTTGATAAATTAGACAAGTTTTTTGAAAGAACTTAAAAAAATTAGTTTAAGAAAGGACGGAAAATCAAAAATGAAAAAATTAGTTTTAGGACATCGAGGTTATACAGCAAAATTTCACGAAAACACTTTAGAATCTTTTAAAAAAGCATTTGAATTTAATGCAGACGGTATAGAAACCGATATCAGAATGACAAAAGATGATATTCCGGTTTTAATTCATGATGATTCTATTTTAAGAATTTCAGGAAAAGATATGAAAATCAAAGATTTAACTTTTGAAGAATTAAAAAATATTAAAGTTTTTGAAAATAATAATATTCCTAAGCTCGAAGAAATTTTTGAAATTTTTCCTAAAGATTCTTTTAATAACTTAGAAATAAAAGAAGTTGAAGTAGTTGAAAAGACTTATTCTTTATCAAAAAAATATTTTAATTTAGAAAATATACTTTTTTCATCTTTTAATGTTGAAAGTTTAATAAAATTAAGAAATTTAGATTCTGAAGTTAAAATAGGACTTCTGATTGAAAGAGTTATGACTATTGAAGAAATAATTGAATTACATAAAAAAATTAATTTCTATTCTTTGAATATCCCCGTAGAAATTACCGATCATTTTCCTCAAGAACAAATAGATTTATTATTAACAAAATTAAGAAGTGCTAATATAAAAATAGCTATATGGACTTTAAACACTTATGAGCATTTCAAAATATTTGAAAAACATGCAGACATTATAATAACTGATGAAGTCGAAAAAATAAAAAACTGGTTATGACGCAAGTCATAACCAGTTCATACTTTTTTCAACAGCTTTTTTCCATTTATTGTAATAACCTTCTCTTTTGATTTTTTCCATAACAGGATCCCATTTTTTACCTTGGCTCCAATTTTTTATTAATTCTTCCTTATTTTTCCAAAATCCTACTGCAAGGCCAGAAGCATATGCTGCCCCTAAAGCCGTCGTTTCAATTACTTTAGGTTTTATAACAGGAATATTTAAAATATCCGATTGAAATTGCATAAGAAGATTATTTACCACCATTCCACCATCAACTTTTAATTGATTTATTTTTATGTTAGATTCTTCTTGCATAACTTCCAAAACATCTTTTGTCTGATAAGTTGTAGCTTCTAAAGAAGCTCTTGCAATATGATTTTTATTCGAATATCTCGTCATACCAACAAGAGTTCCTCTGGCATCATCCCGCCAGTAAGGAGCAAACAAACCAGAAAATGCAGGAACGAAATAAACACCACCATTATCTTTCACTTTTTCAGCTAATTTTTCAACTTCCGAAGATTTATTTATTATACCCATATTATCCCTTAGCCACTGTACTAATGCTCCGGCTATAGCAACAGAACCTTCTAATGCATAATGAGCTTTTTCTTTCCCTATTTTAAAAGCTACTGTAGTTAAAAGCCCTTTTGAGCTAAATACAGGATTTTCTCCTGTGTTTAATAACATGAAACACCCTGTTCCGTAAGTATTTTTTACTTCTCCTGCTTTAAAACAAGTCTGACCAAACAATGCAGCTTGTTGATCACCTAAATCTCCCGAAATTGGTACAGATTCTAAAATACCTTTAACGTTACCGTAAATTTCAGAAGAAGATTTTATTTTAGGTAAAAGTTTTAAAGGTATATCAAAAATTTTTATTAGATCTTCGTCCCAATCTAAAGTTTTTAAATTCATAAGCATTGTTCTTGATGCGTTAGTTACGTCAGTAACGTGAACTCCGCCAGTCAAATTCCATATTAACCAAGAATCTATAGTTCCAAACAACGCATCACCTTTTTTTGCATCTTCTTTCAATCCAGGAATATTTTCTAAAAGCCATTTTATTTTTATAGCTGAAAAATAATTATTTAAAGGTAATCCTGTTTTATTTTTTATTGATTCTCTGTTTTCTATACTTATTTTTTTTATCATTTCTGAAGTTCTTACATCTTGCCAAACTATTGCATTATAATAAGGTTTACCAGTTTTTTTATTCCAAATAACAGTTGTTTCTCTTTGATTAGTTATTCCAACACTCGCTATTTCTTTTACTTTTATTTGAGCTTTTGAAATGCCCCCAATTATTACTTTTTGAGTTTTCTCCCAAATTTCTGAAGCATCATGTTCTACCCATCCAGATTCTGGATATATTTGTTCGTGTTCCAATTGATCTGAACCAACTATATTTCCTTCTTTGTCAAAAATTATAAATCTTGTGCTTGTTGTTCCTTGATCAATAGCACATACGTATTTTTTCATTTTTTACCCCCTTGAAAAAAATTGGTGTTGTCAAAAATAGTGTTTATATTTAATTATATCATACCAAAGCATTCTGCTTCAATGAGAATATTGAAAAAATTAAAAAAAAGCATTTAAAAAATTCTATGTATAAAATAATAGATGGTGTACAAAAACTAAAGAGCGTTTAAAAAACGCTCTTTAGTTTTTGTAAAGAAATAACCCCATTGATATTAAAACCATTGAAAAAATTAATACAATTATATTTAGAGTAATCATTTTTTTGCGATCATTTAAAGTTTTTACAGCAAATTTTCTAAACGATTCATAATTAAAAATTAGAGTAGTAATTTTAATTAAAGTTAATGAAATTAAAAGAGCTATTACCCAACTGAATTTTACGTCTGTTGTAAAAACTTTATACCATGTAAATCCTACAAATAAATATCCTAGAATCCCAATTTTATAAATGATAAAAGGCTTTTTATCTTTATAAACTTTTTTTAATTCCCATTCTTTCCATTTTTTACCCATTATAACCATTGCAATTCTTGAGATTATTCCAACAAATGCCCAAAAAAAACACACAAATTGAAAAAAATTCAAATTATCCATTTTTCTCCTCCTATATTATAGACCTTTTGGTTTAGACTAACAAGTCTATAATATCATGGATTTGTTTTTTTGTCAAGATATATTTTTTGTAAATTTTTTTTGAGTAATTTTCAATTGAAAAAATATCACTTGGTAAAGCAGAAAATCAATTATTTCAATGTTCTATAGAACTGTCTATTATTTTTTGTAAAATATCAACAGCAAATTTTTCTGCATGTTTAAAGTCCTCGTTGTTTGGTCTGCCCTTGTTCATTCCTCCAAAATATTTAAGAAAGCTATTTGTATTAAATCCCTTACAGCTAAATTCATCGACAATTATATAACCTTTAGAAACTAGCTTGCTCCTGAGCAATGAGTGATCTTTTTTTACTTTGGTAACACCCTGAATTGCACTTGTTGAAAAAATAAAAGCTTTTTGTTTGTTTACATTTGATAGATTGTCGACAAAATTCAAAAGTGGTTTGTAATGTTTTCCGCTGTCTATTCCAGCGCCAAATCCAATTAGATTATATTGCGAAATATTATCCTGGGTTACCTGATTTGGATTCAGGATATCTGCATTTAAAACTTTAGAAAAAATCTTAGCAATTTTTGCAGTATTGTTATGATGATATGAATAGACCACTATTAAACACTTATTAGGTAATAAATGGTTGATTTTGCTTTCTTTCTTGTTCAATTTAGATACCTCCAATTAAAAAACTTTTGTTTTATTATACTAATTTTTTGAAGATTTTTTTATTTTTTATTATTCTTAAAATTATGTCTCATAAACTTCATAATCAAATACTTCTCCAATTTTTACATCAAAAGCATCTGCAATTTTGAAAGCAAGTTCCAAAGAAGGAGAATATTTTCCAGCTTCTATGGCTAGAATAGTTTGCCTTGAAGCTCCAACTTTTTCGGCCAGCTGTTGTTGTGTCATTTCATTAGCAAAGAAACGAAAGCGTCTGATGTTATTTGTAATTCTAAACTTTTTAGCCATTTTTAATTCCTCTTCTGTAATAATATATCTGAGTCAATCCTTCAAAAATTGATCCAACACTAAAGGATATAAACATTACATTAAGAAGAACTGCTGCTGGATAATTCAAAAGTTGTGTTGTTAAAGCTATTACAAATCCTATTCCAGCTATAACAAAGCCTACTTTCATTGACTTTAACTCAATAAGCTTATCCATTTCATCAGTTAACATTTGTGCATTGATAGTTTTTTCAATTTCTTTATCATCACATTTACCCGTCTTCATATTTTCCTGTATGGCTATAGATATTGAGAGCAGAATGTGAAAAATGATTTGGATTATAATTGTTGAGATTACACCAATACCGATAAAAATTAATATGATTCCCGCCCAGACTTTTAAATCATCAGAAGAAATAGTTCCTGTTTGATATCTTCCATACGAATAAATGATGTAAGCCGCTAGTATAATTACACCCGTTATTATGGAAACTATGGTTCTCTTTTCTTGATATGACATATTTACCACCTCTCTCGTGTAAGATAATCTATATATATTGTATAATATTTTTTACATTTTGTCAAATTTTTTTTGCTTTAAAAAGTTAAGTCTTAATTAATATTTAATCAACATTCTTTTTTGTTTTTGGAATAAAAGGTTCTATATAGAAAAGAGCAAGAAAAATTGCTGAGTGATATTGTGTTTTCGCAAAAGTCGATAAAATTTATAAATAATAAAAAAAGATTTTTTCGCACTGTCATCTTGAATGAATTTTTTTGGAAGAGAGATCTGCAAATTTTGATTTTTTAATAAATTATTCTAAAACATAAAACCACAAACCTGCAGATTTCTAATCAAAAGAAGAGATCTTTTTTTCTATTTGTTAGAATAGATGATGTGTGGAAAAAAAATAAAAAACTTGAATAAATAAGGAGAATAAAAATAAATGGGAAGAAAAAAGCTAAACTTAAAAAATTTTCAAAATAATATTTTTATTTAATTCCTATTCCTCGTCATTTCAATATTTTAATGAGGGGCAAATAAAATTTCTCCTCAACAGAAACTTTGATTTTTTTATTATATATATTATAATATATATAATTATATGAAAAAGTAAAATACTTAAAGGATGTGAATTTAATGGGATTAGGAAGATTTTTTATTGAACTTACAAATTTTTTTACTATTTACAGATGGAATAATAGACCTGCTGTGATTAAATTTACTGAAGCGGATAACGCTTTTCATAGTTCTGTAATGTCTTTATTGTTTTTCCAAAATTTATCGAAAAACGAAATAATAAAAATTATTCACAATAGAATAATGCATGAGTTACCAAAATTAATACTTTCCGATGTCTCTTTAGAGGTAAAAGATAAAATAAAAGAAATAAATAAACAGATTCTTTTAAGCTTAACTGAAGAGTCTTATAAAGATTTGAAAATACATTTTGATAAAGAATTTTCAGAGCGTTTTTTTGTTAATCATGAGTTTGATTCCGATGTCTCTAATGCCGTTAAATTGATTACTCTTTTTGTTTCAAAAAAAGAAGTAGATCTTAACAGTAGAATTTTTTCAGAGTATTATTCAACACCAAAAAAAGATATAGAAGATAAAATTTTGAATACAAAAAGTTCTTATAAAGGTTATATAGAAAATATTCAAGAGAGTATTTTAAATGTCACTATAAGAATGAATTCTATGACAAGATGGAATAAAAATCATAGGCATATAAAAAATACAGTATCTTCTCATTCATTTTATGTGTTGATAATTGCGTATATTTTAGCTCTTTATAATAATGAGAATGAAAATACTATTTATGATATAATTTCAGCTTCTATTCTTCACGATTTGCCAGAAGCCTTTACAGGAGACGTTATAACCCCTACAAAAAGAAAAGTTAAAGGTCTTGAAAATATTATTTCTGATATTGAGAAAGATTTTTTAATTACTTGGAAAAATTCAAATGAGAATATAAGTGATTTTGTTAAAAAACATGAAAAACATATTTTAAATCCATTTGATGAAGTTTACGGGAAATACGTTAGAACGGCGGATCTTTTAGCGGCTTTAAATGAATGTGCAATAGAAATAATAACAGGAAATCAAAATGATACTTTTAGAAAAGCTTTTTTTGATATAAAAAAAGAATTAAAAAAAATTTCTCCAATAGATATTTCTGATATTCTTGACGAGATTGAATACAACACTTTTTAGTATTTATTTCATATATAAAAAACACCCCTTAAAATTAAGAGGTGTTTTCTTTTAAAAATACTTTTATACTTTGTAATAATTCTGAAAATGCAATATTGAAATCTTCTAAAAAATTATTTGATATATTTTCGTTTTCTATATTTTTTTCTATATCAACACATATATTATATAATTTATCAGCGCTTATATTCCCAACCATTCCTTTAAATTTATGAATTGAATCTTTAAATTCATTTAAGTTATTTTTTTCAAGAACCTGTTGTAGTTTTTTATTAAAATCAGAATATTCTTCAATTATTATCATTAAAGAATTTTTATATTCGTCAACATCTCCCATGAACCTTTTGATTCCGTCGATAGTATTCAAACCTCTATAATTTCTTTTATCTAACTTTTCTTTAACAGATTCTTTTTCAACTTTTTGTTTTGATTTAAAAATTTCAGCTATTTTATGAGCAGGAAGCCATTTAATCATTATATCAAATACTTCTTCAGGATTTATAGGCTTTGTAATAAAATCATTCATTCCGCAATCAAAGCTTTTCTTTTTATCTGATTCCATAGCTCTTGCTGTCATTGCAATAATAGGAATATTTTCATGCGATATAGAATTACGTATTATTTTAGTAGCTTCAAGTCCATCCATTTCCGGCATTTGAATATCCATAAAAATCAAGTCTACTTTTTTTGTTTTAAGAATTTCTATAACTTCTTTACCATTTTCAGCAAGTATAAATGGAATACCCCAATTTTCAAACAAACCTTTAACTACTTTTTGATTTATTTTATTATCTTCTGCAACGAGTATTTCTACGCCTTCGACTTTACCATTATTCATTTCATAATCTTTATTTGATTTGATTTGACTTGTTTTTAATTTTGTTCCTTTTTTTAAAGGAACAAAAAAAGTGAATATACTCCCTTTACCAATTGTACTTTCAACAAAAATTTCTCCATGCATTAAATTCACCATTTTTTTTGAAATAGGGAGACCCAAGCCTGTTCCACCAAATTTTTTTGTTGTAGATGAATCACCTTGAGTAAAAGGACTAAATATATCTTCAATATATTTTTCAGAAATTCCTATTCCTGAGTCTTCAATTTTAAATTTTATTTTAAAAGAATTTTCATCAATTTTTTTATAAATTATTATTTCAAGTTTAATAAAACCTTTATCAGTAAATTTTACAGCGTTTCCAAGAATATTTATAAGTATTTGTTTTAATCTGGCCGGATCTCCAAAAAGCGAATTAGGAATATTTTTATCTTTTTCAATAATAAAATTTACCTTTTTTTCTTTTGCTTGAGGTAAAATAACGGCTTTAACCTCTTCAATTAAATCATTTAAATCGAAAGAAGAAAAATTCAATTCAATTTTTCCTGCCTCAACTTTTGAAAAATCAAGAATATCATTAATGATAACTAACAAACTTTTAGCAGCTTTTTCAACATTTGTTAGATAATCTTTTTGAACTTCTGATAATTCTGTCTTTAAAACTAGATGAGTCATTCCTATAATACCGTTCATTGGTGTTCTTATTTCATGACTCATATTAGCTAAAAACTCTGATTTAGCTTTATTAGCTTGCTCAGCTTCCTTTTTTGCTTTTTCTAAATCAAATTCATTTTTCTTAATATCAGAAATATCCATTATATTTCCAATAACTTTAGTTATTTTTCCGTTTTCATAAATTGGTTCGGCAGTAGTTCTAATCCACATTTTCTTTCCCTTAACTGTAGTAAAAGGTAATTTAAAATCATAAGGAATGCCTTTTTCAGCACAATTTTTAAAAGCTTCATTTATTATTGAAACGTCTTCAAGATTATAACATTTTAAACTTTCATCAATATGTTTTTTTGAATTTAAAGGTATTTCATAAGGGATCATACCATGAATGTGGTAAGTTTGTTCAGTCCAAAACATTGTTTGATTATTTACATCCCATTCCCATGCACCAACTTTTGTAAGTTTTTGAGAGGCTTTTAAAAGAGCTTCGCTTTTCATAAGAGCTTGTTCAGCTTCTTTTCTATCTGTTATATCTCTATGAAATCCTATAAATCTATTTTCAGAAAGTTTTACGGCATCTATAGTACACCAGATTTCTTTCCCATCTTTTCTTTTCATTATAATATCTGATTTAGCATACCCTTTCCTTTTTAGACCTTTGAAATGTTGTTCGTTTATATTGTCAGTAAAAACATGAAGTTCTTTTATAGTCATAGTTAACAATTCTTCTTCTGAATAACCTGTCAATGTAATCGAAGCTTTATTTACTTCTATATAATTTCCATTTTCATCTACTATCATTACAGCTTCAGGAGCGTTATCAATATAACTTCTAAATTTATTTTCGTTTTCTTTTAATTTTTTTAAAATAGTATTTTGAGCGATAGCACTTGCAATAATTTCTCCAATAGTTTTTAAAGCAAACTCTAATGTTTCATTATAAGAACTATGAGTATTAATAAAATCGAAACCATAAAACCCAAGAACATTATTTTCACTAATCATTGGAATACTAATCAATGATAAAAGATTATTTTTTAAGAAAAGATCTTTTTCATTTTTAGCTTCTTTTGGTAGAGCATTAACATCATAAATATTAATAATATTATTATTTTTTATATTTGAAACAGTCCATTTAAAATCTTTCATTGAAAGATTTTTAAATAAATTCATTTGAGATTCAACATTTTTTTTGCAATACTCGTGTGTGTTAATTATTATATTTTCTTTTTCTGAAAAAAGGAAGATATAAACTCTATCAGCATCTAAAAATTCTGATAATAATTTTAAAGTGTTATTGAGAGTTTTATCTAAATCTTCATTTTTATTTTTCACAAAATCTGAAGAAATCATCGAAATAATATTTTGAACTTCTTTTTGGTATTTTAAAGAATTTTCCATTTTTTTCTTTTCCGTTATATCCTCTTTAACAGCTACAAAATTTGTTATATTGCCTTTTTTATCTTTTACAGGTGAAATTACGGCATATTCCCAATATAAAGTTCCGCTTTTTGATTTATTATGAAATTCTCCTTGCCAGTCGTTTCCATTCTTTATAGTATCCCACATTTTTTTATAATTTTCAGAATCCATTTCACCTGATTTTAAAATATTAGGATTTTTTCCCAAAGCCTCTTCAAACGTATACCCTGTAGTTTCAACAAATTTAGGATTAACATATTCAATATTTCCTTCAGTATCTGTTATTACTACAGTAGAAGCGCTTTGTTCAATGGCAGTGATGAGTTTTTTATTATAAAGCTCATTTTTTTGAATATAATCAATCATCTTATTATGATTGTCTATAACTTTTTGAAAAGACTTTGATAACGTACCTATTTCATCTTTTCTTTGTAAAAATTTTTCTGGAATCGCTTTAGAAATATCTAAATTATTAATTGCATTGATTAAAAATATAAAAGGATTGATAACTTTATTTTTTAAAATAATCCATATTATTATTAAAATAATAAAATTTAAAAAATAAGTAATCAATCTTATTCTTTGAGAAATATTAAATTTTTTTGTTGAAAAATCTTCCGTTGCATAAACTAAATCATTAGATAAATTAAAAAAGTTTTCACTCATATCTAATAAAGATGAATAATTATTATTTGCTCTCGAAAAATAAATATCATTTTTCAGCATTTCCCAAGCATCACTAACTTCTTTTAAATATTCTATATAATGAATATCATTTATTTTAGGGAAATCTGAAGATTTATCATCAGAATTTAATTTAAAAATAATCTCATCGATTTGATAAATCAAATTATCAGAAGGTATTCCAGCAATTTCTAACTTTACAAGTCTTTGAGCAGTTCCTCTAATGAGACCCGTATAATTAACAAAATTCGCATCATTTTTTAAATTATTAGATTGATAAAAAAATAATAGTATAACATTAATAAGAATAATAAATAAAACAATAAGTATAACTTTTAATTTTGAAATTATTTTCATAAAACCACCTCTAAAAATTAAATAATAATTACATAAATATTATACTATATTTATAAAAAGGTTTAAAATTTTGTAAAAATTTCATTGTTGCAATAAATATATGTAATTATCAAAAAAATTATTATAATCTTCATAAATAGCTTCTTTTACAGCGTTTTTTCCAAAGACTTTATACACTCTTCTAATCATTTCGCAACCTATTCTGTATGTATAACGGAAATTTCCAAATAAATATTCTATACATTCATCTTCAGAATATTTATTTTTTTCAATATTTTTAACGATTTTTAAAAAATTTTGAATCTCAAAATTTATTTTTTTATCATCAAGAATTATCTTATAATCATAAATACCAGGATATTTTTCATTTTTTACATCATTATTTTCAATCCTTGAATTTAAAGGGAAATATACAGCATACCCTTCATTTTGAAGAAAGAGTTTGAAGTAATCTAACCAATTTTTAGAAGAAATTATCGAATTAATTTTAGGAATCATATGTATTTTGTTATAAATAACATGAAAAACCTCATGAATTATCCAATAAAAAATTTCTTTTGAATTCTCCAAATACATATTGTTGGAAATATTTAAACAAACAGAATTTTCAAAACCTATTCCAACATCATATCCTAAAATTGGATATATAGTGATATCTTCTAACATTTTTTCTGGAAAATAATTAAAATAAATATTTTCAATTGATTTTATCCATTCTTTTTCATAAAGCTTTATTTCACCAATCAAACTTTCAAATTTGCTAATATTATTTTTAAAAATTTCAATATTATAAAAACCATAAAAACTTGAATCAGTTGTTTCTAAAGCCTTTTTAATAACTTTTTCAGAAATACCTGTTTCATAAAAAAAACCATGGTTTAAAATTGTTTTATACGAAGGATGATTAATAAAATCTTCAAATTTTGCTTTGTTATAACAATAATTTTTAAACAACTCATATCCCGTATAATCTATTTTCATTTTTAATACTCCTTTAAAATTTAGAGGATATCAAAATCATTTATTTAATTATATCATATAAAAACATAATTAGCGTTGGCTTGAATGCGACTTTTTTCAACTGATTTTTGATTTTCCGCCATATTACCAAAAAAGAAATACGGAAAAGAAAAGATTCTATGTAATTTTTGTGTATTTATTACTTTAGAAAGTAGGTTAGTTGAAAGGAAAACCATTTTAAAATTAACCGTTTTTTGCTTCTAATGTAGTGTAACAGCCACGCCGAACTCTGCACGGCGTTACAGCACTTATGACAATGTTGGTCAAAGAAAGTTGATTAGAAATAACGCTAAACAAGCATTTGTACTTAATTTCCCTCTTGAGGGGTGACAACCGAAGGTTGACGGGGTGGACAGGTTTTTGTAAATGCATAAAATAATTAGTTTGTAAGTTCTAAAGGAAAAGCTTTAAAAGAAAATGATTATAATAATGAAGTGGTAAACATTGGATAAAATAAATCGCTCACAAGATCAAAT
>CAYZNB010000033.1:0-22310 GCA_964478535.1 uncultured Thermotogaceae bacterium | reverse complement strand
CTATATTACGACTTCATGTCGCACAATGCTAAAAATAGCAAACTCGCTACGCTCAAACATGCTATTTTCTGACGCATTTTTTGATTCGCTCAATTGTTTTTTGTACGAAAATTCTCAATTGCTCGCTACTTTATTTCATCCATATTTACCGTCAAAGCATAATAATTAAAAACTGTCTAAAAGATTGCTAATTAAACACTTAACCAATTAAACGTTTAAACATTTTTTTGTTTTTCCTGACCAACTTTAAAAAGCATTATAATAAAAATTTTTTGTACCACTTGCTACTTTTAACTTTTTACTATTTAATCGCTTAATCAATTAAACTTTTAAACATTAATAGTTTTTCCTAACCGCCTGACTATAAATTTTTAATAACAAAACTATTACATAGAACCTAAAATTAACTAAAAAATGTTTATAATAATTTTATGTTAATTTTTGAATTAATATGGTATAATTTAAGTGATTAAAAATTTGGGGGAATAACATGGAATATAAAATAATTGAAAAAATTAATAGTTCTTCTTTCGCTGATGATTTCTTAGTTCTTTATGACGAAAAATTATATAGACTAAGAAAATTAAAATCTATTGAAAATCTTGATATGCATTCTTTATCTAAGTTTGAAACTGCTATAAAAAAAATTGATTATCTTGGAATTTTATCTCCAGAACTTATTAATTTAAAAGATAACCAACCAACTTTACTTTTCAAACATCATAGAGAAAGCCATTTTGAGAATTTCAATGATGAAAACAGTTTAATAAAAATACTCGCTAATTTTTTTAAAATTATCGACATTCTTGTGCATGAAATTAATTTTATTCCAAAACAATTAAACTTTGAAGATTTTATGATGGATTCTAAAAATAATATTTATTATATAGCACCTTTTTTCACAAATTTTGATTCTAAATATTCGATGAAATTTTTAAATTTTGATGAAAACGACTTGATATATTCTGTATTATTATTTTTAAAAAAATTAAAAAAAGACAGAATTTTTAAAAATTCCTATTTGGAAGAATTTTTTTTAAAAGTTTTGTCTTCTGAAATTACTTGTGTTTCAGAATTTAGTCAAATTTTTAAAATGTTTTTTGAAAATATTTGTATAATAAATGTCAAAGAACCCCAATATGTTGGAAGAAAAAATTTAAGCGAAATATTTGAAAACAAAATTCAAAAATCAAGAAGATTTGAGTTCTTTTTAATTAAAGGAAAACAAAGAGTTGGAAAATCTCGTTTTATGAAAATGCTTGAAAAACAAATTGTTTTAGAACAAAATTTTTTTACAAAATATATTCGAAACAAAAAAGATATTTTAGAATTTTTAGAATTTTTATGCAAAAAAAATAATATTAACATAATTAACACTAATTTAGAACTAACTAAAAATATAGATCTTTCTATAATAGATGCTTTAATAAGTTTAACTGAAAATATCGATATTAAGATCATATTTTTTATTGATGATTTTCATGATGTTTATAATGATTTTTATGAATTATTGCAACTGATAAAAAATTTAGAGTTAGAAAAAACATTATTTTTTATTGTAAGTACCCATGAAATAAATTTATCTTTAAAATTTATTATGGATAATATTACAGAAATATTTGTTGAGCCATTTAATTTTGATGAATGTTTTGAAATGGTTAAATCAATGCTTTCAGAAGAATTTGTTTTTCAAAATAAAGAATTTATTAAAATTATTTATGAATCTTCTGAGGGCTTGCCTGGAAATATTGAAGAAATTATTTATGAATTATCTAAAAGAAATATTTTATTACATAGCGAAAAAGGATGGAATCTAAAATCTAATAATATAGAATTTTTAAATTTTGAAGATTATATTGAAGAAAAATATAAGTATTTAGATAAAAATTTAAAAAAACAAATAAAATTGATTTCTTCCCTTGGAAATTCGTTTACAGGAACTGAATTAAATAATTTGTCTCAATTAAAAAATATTTTTTTTGATATGGAAAAAATTTTAGAATCTGGAATAATTAAAAAGGAAGATTATCATTATAGATTTTTTAATATAAATTATTGGGAAAAGTTTCATAAAAGTCTTTCAAGCAATTTAAAAAAAGATTTGCATCTTAGAATGAGTAATTTAACTTATAGTTTTGATAAAAAAATTTGGCACTTAAAACAAATAAAAGCTTATAAAAGCATCTCTTACGAATACGTTAAAAAAATAAGAAACGCCTTTATTTCATGGAAAAATCTTCACACGCTTGAAGAATCCTTCAAAGCACTTGAAGAAATGAAAATAGAAAATTATACCGCTTTGACAGTTTATACTTATTATTTGTTCTTAAATGAAAATTTAGATGAGGCTAAAAAATATCTTGAAAAACTAAAACAGAAAAAATGGATGGAATATTATTATTTAGTTATTTTAAATGAGTTAGATTCAGAAAAAACATTTCAAATTATTGAAAAAAGGTTGTTAGAAAAAAATACTCTTTTTCAGGATTTCTATTTAAATACAATTAAGTTATCAATACTTGCAAATAACTCAAAATTTGATGAAAGTGTCATTTTTTCTCAATTTATTAAAATAGAATCTTTTTATGAAAAATGCCCAAAAACCAATCAATTTGTTGCTTTATATTTAAGATCATTAAGAATATATTCTTTTTATATTAGAAATACGAATCATAAAGATTCCAATATGCTTTTAGAAAAATCATTATCTCTTTCAAAAAAACATGGTATGACAAGATATATTTTATTATGTTCTCTTGATTTAGCCCATTTAAATATTAACGAAAGCCAATTATATGATTCTTATGTTGAAGAAGCTATAAGTATAGCTAAGTCTTCTAATGATCTTGCAACATTAGCAGATGTTTTTATGCATAAATCTTATCAAAGCTTATATAAAGGTAATATAGATGAATTCTTTTTTAGCCTTCAAGAATGTATAAAATATTCCAAGTTAACTAATAATAAAGTTTTTGAAATTCAGGCAATAGCAATTAAATGTTTTTTTTATATGTATATTGAAGACTACGAAAATTTTGATATTGAAGTTTTAAAAATTTTAAAATTTTTTTCAGATTCTTCAGAGAATATTCGTAGAAGAGCTTTTAATTATCATTTATATTTACTTTCTTTTTATTCTTTAATAAAACGTTCGGATAATGCTGTTATCTCTTATCTTGAAGAAATTAAAAATAAAGGTGTAGCTTTAAAACACATGAGTTATTTAATGAAAATTTATCTTTCTAATGATCCAAAAGAGATAAAAAAGGAATTTTTAGATTTGTTTGAAGGAGAAGTAAATCTTGAAGAATGCCTGATAATGTTATATTATAAATTTTGTGATGACAAAGAGTTATCAGAATTATATGAAAAAAAAGCGATACAATGGGCAGAAAAATTAAAAGATAGCGGTCAGAGATTAAGCTATATCTTGGTATATGAAGCACTTGCAAAATTTTACCTTCAAAAGAAGGAATTTTCTTCTGCTTTTAAGTATTACAGAGTTTCTTCTCTCTATTATAATAAAAATGAATTATATATAAAAGAAAAAAATTTAGAAAAATATTTTTCTTCAATTAGTGGTATTAGAGAACTTGTAAAAACTGATGATAATGATGTAATTGTTAAAAAATCTTCAAAATTTTATTCTGATCTTTTGAATATATCTTCAAAAATTACCTCCATTGATGATATTCAAGAAATTTTAGATAATATTCTAATTTTTTTAAAAAATAAATTTCCAGTTTCTGATATTTATTTAAGAATAGATTCAGACATGTTTGAAATTCAAAGCGTTTCCAATTATGAAATGGTTATACCTACAAAAGAGATTTTTTCTCTCGAACCATTAAAAATATTTTTTGTTTCAAAAAATAAAGAGTATACTATAAAATATTATGTGTTCAACAATAATCTTATTGTTAATTTAAAAATATTTGAAGAAATTTTTGATAGTATTGTAATTTTGGATGGTTTTTTGTCTGGATCTCTTAATAGAATAATTCATCAACAAAATAGTATTCAAGATTATCTAACTGGAGCATTTTCTCGTAGATATTTTTACCTTAGACTAGAAGAAGAATTTGAAAAATCAAAAAGAGAAAATAGAAAATTATCATTAATTTTATTTGATGTTGATAATTTTAAAGTTGTCAATGATACCTATGGTCATAAAAAGGGTGATGAAGTATTAAAATACGTAGTAAAAGTAACAAAAGAGAATTTAAGAACATTCGATATTATTGGAAGATATGGTGGCGAAGAATTTGTAATCTTGCTTCCTGAAACTGATCCTACTCAAGCATACAAAATCGCTGAAAGAATTCGCATAGCTATATCAAAAAAATCTTTTGAAGAATTTTCTTTTGAAGTAACTGCATCTTTTGGAGTTACCTCTTTAAAAAGTTCGGAAAAATCTAATTCGTTTCAAAAATTAATTGAGTTAGCCGATGAAGCTACTTATAGTGCAAAAAAATCCGGAAAAAATCAAGTGAGAGTAGGGTGAAATTAATTAATGAAAGTATTCGATTTACATTTACACTCAAATTTTTCAGATGGAACTTTATCAGTCGAACAACTGCTAAAAAAAGCTAAAAACAGGTCACTAGAAATTGTTTCTATCACTGATCATGATACCATTGATTCTCAAAAAGACGCTGTTAAACTAGCTAAAAAACATAATATCAATTATATTCCAGGTGTTGAAATAAATGTTGAATTTCCTACACATATGGATTTATTGGGTTATGGAATAGATATAACTTCGTTTGAATTAAAAGAATTTTTAGATTTTTTAACATATAAAAGAGAAGCAAGAAATAAAAAAATGATTTCTTTATTACAAAAAAAAGGGTTTAAAATTAACTACGATGAAGTAATAGAATTTTCTGCTGGAGATATTATAGGAAGACCTCATATTGCAAAACTTCTATTGAAAAAAGGATACGGTACTTCTATTTCTGAAATTATAAATACTTATTTAACTAGAGGAAAAGAATGTTTTTTAGAAAGATTTAAATTTTCTCCAAAAGATACTATTAAAATGATTAAAAAACAAGGAGGATTAGCTTTTTTAGCTCATCCATTTAAAATAAATTTAAAAAATTATCAGTTAGAAATTTTGATCGAAGAATTAAAATTTTATGGCCTTGATGGAATTGAAATTTTTCATTATACTCATTCTCCTCAATATATCAATTATCTTTTAGAAATTGCGGAAAAGAAAAAATTAATGATTTCTGGTGGAAGTGATTTTCATGGGTTGAATAAACCTTATGTTACTTTTGGTGTTTCTACCGAAAAAAAGATTGGTGAAAAAATAATTAAAAACTTTTATAATCTCTGTGTTTAATATTGGAAATTTAATTTTATTTCCAATATTTTTTAATTATTCTCTTTTAAAAGTTTTTAAAAACAAACTTTTAATTTGATCTGTTTCTAAAAAATTTTAAAACGTGTAAATAAATATGGAAATTTAACGATAAAATAGTGATTTTACATATCATAACCAGTTGTCTGATGACAAACTATTCAATTTTTCTTTTGAAATCAAAAACTTCGACATGATATAATAATTTTGTAAAAAAATTTATTGGAGGGATTTTTTTGTTTAAAACTACTGATGAATATTTCTTTGATTTGTTAGACTGCAAAGAACTAATTAATATAGAATTTATTAACAAGGAATGTTTATTAGATATATCAAATTTTGAAAACTTAAAGAGCGAAAAGTCTTCTAATTTGATAGATTTTTTAACAAAAAAAACTGGGAAAAAATTTGCTTTAAAAGAAAAAGATTTTTCGAATATTGATATTGATTTGTTAAATAAAATTATCAATTATTCGAAAGATCTTCATAATAAAAGTGGGAAATTCAATATTTATATAGGGATTTATTTTTTAAAAGGAGTAATCAACGATTCTCAAAAAATTAATTCTCCATTAGTTTTATTTCCAATAAATTTATCTATTGAAAAGAATAAAATCTTTATTGAAAATATAAAAGAAAAGAATATTCTTTTAAATAATATTCTTTTAGATTATTATAAAAAAATTACTAATATTAATTTCGAGTTTGAAATGGAATTTGAAAAATTAAATATTAAAAATTTAAAAAAATGGCTAGTTTATCTTCTTTCAAAAAACAATATTAATTTTGAAATTACTAATAAAAATGATAGATTTGTTCCTTATAATTTCGATTACTCATTACAATCAAATTCAACTCTTTTGCTAGAAAATAATATAGTGTTAGGTATTTTTAATCCAAATAAAACGGATTATTATAAAGACTTTTCTTTTATTAATAACATTTCTTATGAAAAAAAACTAAATCTTGAATGCAAAATTAAAAATGATTCTATAAAAAATATTGATAATTTTATTATAAAAAATTTTTTTCAAAATAAAAGTATTTATTTTATTTATAATGATAAAGAAGAAATTTTAAAATTGGAAAAAAATATTAATAATAATTATTCTCAATTTTCTTTATCCTTAACTAATGAATTTCTTGAACTTGATAATTATTACGATAAAGTAAAATTATTTTTTTCTCTTTATTATGACCAAAATTTTGTCAATACTATAATAAAAAAAGATGGGAAATATCAAAAAATAATTGAAAATATTGATTATTTCAACACATTAACTTCACTATGCAACGCAAAAACAAATTTTGGAATTACCGTAAAAGAAATGCATGAAAATTTATCTTCAGAAAAAAATTTTATTTTAGAAGATATTGAAAATAATTTTTCTATTTTTAAAAATATCTCTTTTAATGACTTAGAAAAAATTTTAGAAAAAATTAAATTTATTTATGAAAATTTAAATATTGATTGTGATGAAAATTTCTTAAAATATAGAAAAAATTTTTCGAGTTTTGAAAAAAAAGAATTAATGGATAATTTAAAAATAGTACATGAAATTTTTGATTTTTCAATAGATAAATTTAACATTTCTATTTTCAAAAATGTTTTAAAATATTTTGAAAATAATGATTTTGACGGAATAAATCTTTTAAAGATTCTAAAAGAAAAAAAAGAGATTTTATTAAAATATGAAAAAATTTTGTCTTATGAAGATTTAATAAACATTGAAAAACATAATCAATTAAACACTTTATTGATAAATAACAATAAGCTATCTAGTGATTCTAAAAAAAACTTTAAAATGCTTAAAATAAATTACTCGGAAAAAGAAAAGGAAAAAATTATCAGTTTGATTTATAATTCAAATTCATACATTAATTTTATTAATTCGATAAATGTTTTATTAAATACAAAAGAATTTCAAATCAAAAAAAAGAAAAATGATTTATTATTGATTTTAAATGAATATATTTCTTCTTTAGAATTTATTAACGATTTTTCTTTTAAAACAAAAAAATTATTAACAAATTTTTTTAAAGATGATTTAACAGATTTGGTTTCAATGGCTTTTTTTAATAAAACTCAAATTAAATCAAACATTAATTTTTTGATAAAAAAAATTAATGATGATTTTGATATAATAAAAAAATATGATAGTATTTTCTCTCAACTAACAAATACGGAATTATTTTTATTAAAAACTATAATAGATAAATTTGGAAAATCTTATAAAAGATTTAAAATAATTGAAAAAATTATAAAAAATACTTTTTATAATTGTCATCTCTCTTTAATAGAAAAAAAAGAAAGAGTCGAATTAGACTTAGTAAGTAATATTGATTTTATAAAAAACAATTTAAAACAGTTAAATGCTGAAAAAGAAGAACTAATTTGTTCTGTATTGCAAAAAAAACAATTTGAAGAAGTGAAAAAATTTGAGGTTTTCAATAGTATCAATAACGAAATTAATCTCAGTAAAATTAATTATGAGGCAAATAAATCAAGAAATAAACTACCTTTAAAAATTTTTAATGAAAAATATTATGAAAAAGGTCTCTCTAAAATAATTAACATATTTATAACAACTCCTGAAATTATATCTTCTATTTTTCCCTTAAAAGAAAATTTAATAGATGTTTTAGTAATAAAAAAAGACGATAAATTAATTAATTATTATTATCCACTTATTTTTAGAGCAAAAGAAGTATATTTAATTTAAAAAACACGCTAAATGCGTGTTTTTTATAAGAAGTTATTAATTAAATTACAAAATTCTTCAATTTTTTCAAGAAATAATCCGTGACCTGCATTTTCAATTACAACTAATTCGGAATTTTTGATACTTTTATGCATCCTTTGCATTTCTGATAAAGGAGTTATTATATCTTCATCACCAGCAATCAAAAGCGTTTTTGAGGTTATTTCCGAAATTTTATCTTTTACAGTCCAATTATTATTCGAAGAAGCAAGTCTTATAAAAGAATCAAACCAGTCTTTTGTCAATAAATCTTTAAACATTTCTCTTCTTTTTGAAAGCCACTCAAAATTTTCATTATAAAAAGTTCTTGAATAAATAAAAGGCAAAGCTAAATCAAAAAATATATCCCCTTCATAAGTCTTTGAAGCATATTTCCAGACTTCGCCTACACTGTTTAAATAATTATCAATATGATCTATTGTATTTACTAAAATTAATTTATCAACCATTTCAGGGTATTTCAAAATAAAGTTTTGAGCAATCTGACCACCATATGAAAGACCTACTAAGTTAATTTTTTCTTCTCCTAAATGCTCTATCAACTTTTTTAAATCTTCTGTATGAATATGAATATCATATCCTTCTTTTAATTTTGCTGACTTCCCTTCATCTCTTGCATCATATAAAATTATTTTTAAATTTTTATCAAATTTTTCTATATGAGCATTCCAACTTAATGTGTTCATCATTATACCATTTAAAAATATTACAGGTTTTCCTCTATTGTAAATCTCATAATAAATTCCAGGATTTTCCAAATACATTTTATTATTCACCACACTTATTTATAATTTATTCCTTTATTAAAAAATACCGATAAATCTTTTAAAAATGTTTTTATATCATCTATTTTGTTTTGAAATAAATATTCAATACCTAAATAATGACTTATTCCCATAAGCATATTTGCAGTAGTTTTTTTATCTTTAATTTTTATATTTTCTAAATTTTTTATATAACCTTTTTCAAAAAGGTTGTAATATTCAATAACTTTTTCATTAACTATAAACTCAGCTTCTCTTACTATTTCATAATAATTTAGATTATCATTAAAAAATTTGATAAAACAAAAAATTCCTCTCAATTCTTTTTCTGTTCTATTTAATTTATCAAAAGAATTTAAACGAAGAAATTTTCTCACATTTTTACCAATAATTTCAATAATTTCAGACATGAATTCAACTTTACTCTTAAAGTTTTGATAAAAAGTACCTACAGCGTATCCCGCATCATTTGTTATATCGTGAATATTAACATTAAAATACCCTTTATCTCCGAAAAGCTTTATTCCAGATTCTAAAAGTTTTTCTTTAGCCGAATTAACAGATTTCTTTTCTTCAAAAACAAATTTTTCAGAAAAAATAAATTCAAAATTTTTTATTTCATCTAAAAAAAAGCCGTTTTTTACTAGTTCAAAAGCTTCTGGAATATTATAATTTATTTCTGTAAATATCGATCTTATATTTAAAAATCTTATTCCAGAAACGATAAACAAATATTCTGTTTCATTTATTTTTCTTTCAAATACTTTTTCTAATGAGCAAATATATAAATTTCTTAGTTTGCTTTCAAAAATAGGAAATCTGTATTGACCTTCTCTATAAATAATTATTGATCGTTTATATTTTTTCCCTGATAAAATTAAAATATCAAAAAAACTTTTTAAGCGTTCTTCTACAGTATTTCCAGAAATATTTTTTAATTCTTCTTCAAAATTAGTGATAAAATCATTTAGAATAAATTCAAAAATTTCTTTTTTATCTTTAAAATATCTGTAGAAAACGCCGTTTGATACTTCGGCATTTCTACAAATTTCAACAATCGATAAAGTTTCATACCACTTCTCGGCGAATAAATCTATAGAAGAATTAATCAATTTTTCTTTTGTATTTCCTTTTTTTCTAGACATTTCATTCTCCCTTAGTAAAATTATAAACAACTTTTTTAAACAACTGTGGATTTTCAACTATTATAGAATGTCCTAAATTATCAAAATATTCCAATTTTGCATTAATAACTTCACAAGTTTTTTCAGCCATAGATTTTGTAATAAGATTATCAAACTTTCCTAAAATAAATAATGTTTCTCCTTTAAAATTACTTGAAATATCTGTAAAATTATATGATTCAAGGGCTCTTGCATTTTCAGTAAAACATTTTTTATCCATCAATAGTGCTTCATTTGTTAATTCGTTTAAAAGTTTAGTATCAATGACTCTTGGCATAATTGCAGTTAAAGCATTTTTCAAAAGCGATCTGTTATTTTTTAACAAAGATAAAGAAGTATAATTTTCAGAAGGTGTTTTTAACCCATCTACAAGAGCTGAATCTACTAATATAAGTTTTTCAACCATTTGAGGATTATTATATGACAAAGACATTGCAACAGCTCCTCCTAAAGAATGCCCAACAACAACGGCTTTTTCTATTTTCAATTTTTTCATAAAGCTTTTTACAAAAGAGGCATAATCATCTATTGAAATATTTTGAATTCTATCCGATCTTCCAAAGTTAGGCAAATCTAAACTATAAACTTTATAACCTTCTAAATCATTAACTTTTTGAAACCATCTGTGAGAAGCAAAATTACCGTGTATCATTATCATTGGAAACCCGTCTCCGTTAATATTATAAAATATTTTTTTACCATCTATTTCAATAAATTCACCTGGATATTTTTTTGTTTTTTGAATTTTTTTAAATAACGCAAAAATAGGTATTTCAAAATATTTTAAATAAAGAACATACAATCCATATATAATACCTTTTGGAAAGAATAATACAAAAATAATAAGTAAAACTCCAAAAATCAGACTCATTGGGAAATTAGACCTTGAAAACAAATAAGGCAACCCTGTTATAATAGACGCCCCTATTAAACCACCATGAACCGAAGCCATTCCACCAATTACAATCATTGTAAGCAAATTTAATGAAATCCCCAAACCAAAATCTTGAGGGGAAATATATCCAAAAGTATGTGCATATAATGTGCCCGCTATCCCTCCATAAATTGCACTTATCACAAAAGATTCTAGTTTATAATTAGATAACTTTATTCCATAAGAACTTGAAGCGATTTCACTATCTCTTATAGCTTGATATTTCAAACCATTAGGAGAATTAATAAGTTTAAACGTAAAAAAAGATAGAACAGCATAAAATATCAAATTTAAGAAAAAAATATCAAATTCTGTATTAAATAATGAAGGAATACCTCTAATTCCAATTCTTCCTCCGAGTGCATTTACAGAAGAAATTATCTGTTCAATTGCTATACCAAATGCAAGGGTAGCTATCGCCAAATAAAATCCTTTTAATCTTAATGCCGGTATTCCGATTAATAATCCAGCTGCTGCTGAAAAAAATACTGCAAGAATCAAATTAATTGAAAACGGTGTTGAATGAACTGTACTCATATATGCTGCTGTATATGCTCCAATAGCCATAAAAGCTGCGTGACCTATAGAAACTTGTCCAGTAAATCCTGTTATAATATTTAATCCTTGTGCAGATATCGCATAAATTAAAATACTTGAAAAAATTAAAAGTACAAATGACTGTTCAATAAAAATAAAACCTAAAATCATTCCTATACAAAGTGTAAGTAATAAATGCTTCATCGTTAAACTCTCCCTTCAAAAGCTTTACCAAATATTCCGGAAGGCTTTACTACTAATACTACTATAATTAATATTAATATTATTGATAATTGATAATCTGGAGATAAGTTATTAGCAACAAATTGCTCTAAAACCCCTAAAATAAGACCACCAACAATTGCTCCAAAAGGATTAGAAAAACCACCTAAAACTCCTGCTGTAAATCCAAAAAGCTGATAATTTATCATCATTGTTGGATACAAATTTTCTTTATTTGCAACAAGAATTCCCACAAGTGCGGTTAGAGTAATACCTATTCCCCAAACTATCATATCTGTTTTATTAACATCAATTCCTACTACTTTTGCTCCTACTTCATCTTGAGATCTTGCTCTTATAGCAGTGCCCATTTTAGTGAACTTTAAAAATACTGCCAAAGAAACTGTCACAACTAAAGCAATAATCGCTTTTATTATATCGTTAGATTCTAAAAATATAAATAAATCTCCTCTATCAATTATCAAAGGATTACCCTCATATATTGGAGGGAAAATTTGAAAATCTGGTCCCCAAATTAATAATGCTAATCCTTCATAAATCATAAGTAATCCTAAAGTCATTATTAACATTGACCCCGCAGAAGCTTTTTTTATTTTTCTCATTAAAATTTTTTCTATCATAATTCCCATAACAAAAGCAAATATTAAAGCTCCTAAAATTGAAATAATTAAATTTTCAGTTCGAATATATATTGTTAATGCAACAAAAGTTGAAATCATACCAGCATATCCATGAGAAAAATTCAGAGCACCAAAAGTTTTAAAAATTAAAGAAATACCAAATGCCATAAGACCGTACATTGCACCTTGTGGCAAACCATATACAATGCTTTCAATTATATACATAAAATCACCTCATTAAATTCCTAAATAAGCTTTTTTAACTTTTTCATCATTTAACATATCTGATGCAATACCACTGTGAACAATTTTACCTGTTTCTAAAATATATGCTCTATCGCTTATACTCAAAGATTTTATTGCATTTTGTTCTACTAAAAGTATAGAAATACCTTCTTTTTTTAATTTGCACAAAACGTTAAAAATTTGATCTATAATAACAGGAGCAAGTCCTAATGAAGGTTCATCAAGCATTAAAAGTTTAGGTTCTCCCATCATGGCTCTTCCTATAGCAAGCATTTGTTGTTCTCCGCCTGATAAAGATCCTGAAATTTGTCTTTTCCTTTCTTTTAAAACTGGAAACAAATCGTAGACTTTACCTATATTATTTTTAAAATTTGAATTTAAGAAACTTCCCATTTTTAAATTTTCTTCTACTGAAAGTTCTGGAAATATTCTTCTATCTTCCGGACATAAAACTAAACCTCTTTTTACTCTTTTTACTGAAGATTCTGATGATATATCAACACCATCAAATTTAATTATTCCTTTTGAATCAACTATATTCATCAACCCAAAAAGAGTTGAAGTTTTACCTGCACCATTGGCACCTAAAATTGATACTATTTCACTTTTTTTTATTTCAAAACTTATACTTTTTACAGCGTTTACGTTACCATAATTAACTAATAAATTTTCAACTTTAAGCATTTTTAGTTTCCCCCAAATATTCAGTAATAACTTTTTCATTATTTGCAATTTCTTTAGGAGTACCTTCAGCAATTTTCTTTCCAAAACTCATAACAGTAATTCTTTTTGAAACTTTCATTACAAGATTCATATCATGTTCAACCAAAAATATTGTTTTGCCGTTATCATTCAACATTTTTAAAATATCTCTTATTTCTGAAGTTTCATTATGATTTAAACCTGCTGCCGGTTCATCAAACAATACAATTTCAGGATTAGAAACAATTGCTCTAGCTATTTCTACTCTTTTTAAAATACCATAAGAAAGTTGTGAAGGATAAGATAAAAGCCTATTTTTTATATCAAGAATTTCGGCAACTTCTAAAATTTTTATTCTTGCTTCTCTTTCAAAATTTTTTTTCGAATCACTAAAAATATTAGATACACCACCATTATAATTGTGAATAAAACCACTTAAAATATTTTGATAAACATTTAAGGTTTTAAAAAGTTGTAAATTTTGAAAAGTTCTTGTAATCCCTTTATAAATAATTTTAAAAGATTTAACTTTATTAAGAGACTCACCTTTAAAATAAATATCTCCAGTATTATTTCTTATCACTCTAGTTATAGCATTAAACATCGTTGTTTTTCCAGCTCCGTTAGGACCAATAAGCGAATGAATTTCACCTTTTTGAACAACCATATTCATATCATTCACAGCTTTAAGACCACCGAAACTAACTGTCAAATTTTTAACTTCAAGCATTATTTAACTCACTCCTTCTAAAAATGCGGGGAAAATTCCCCGCATAAATTAACTTAGAAATTATTTTATATCTGCATAAATCCAAGTGTTTGCTTCAACCCAAGTTCCATTTTCAACTTTCAATACATACATAGCCCCAAGTCCTAATCTTGAAGAATAGTCTGCTAAATTATGAGATCCGTAGCTTAACGGAGGTCCTATTTCGCCTTCCCAAGCGTCAAATGTTTCTAAAGCTTTTATCAAAGAATCTCTTGTAAGATTTGGTCCAGCTCTCCTCAATGCTTCTGTGAATGTTTCAGCTGCTATCATACCAGCAACAGCAAATGCATTAGGAATTGTTCCAAAAGATTCATTAAAAATTGATAAAGCTGGTGTTGTAGAATCTGTAAAATCTACATTAACCCATGCCATTGCTTCTACATTTTCTGCTTCAGCACCTGTTAACCCTATAAAAGTAACATCTGAATTTGAATAAGTTAAAAGAACATCTGTATCATTCATTCCAAATTGTCTTATTTGCTTAACTAAATTAGATGTAGCAGGCATGAAAGTCATAACTAAAATAGCATCTGGTCTTGCTCTTCTTAATCTAGTTACTTGTGCTGTAAAATTTGTTACATCAGGAGCAACCGCTAATGCTTCAACAAAATTCATTCCTTTTGCTTGTAAAGCATCTCTTGCTGACTCAAAAAATTCTATTCCATCTTCAGCATTTCTGTAAACTATTGCAATTCTTTGTGCACCTTTTACTTCTGTTAAATAATTAACTACAATATTTCCTTCAGTTATATAATTAGGTTGAACAGGAAAAATATATTCTTTTGGTGGAAATGATAATACAGAAGCTCCGCTCCCCTGATAAACAAAAGGAACTTTATTGTTATTCAAATAATCCATTACTGCTAAAGTACCAGGAGTACCTAATCCTCCAACAATTGCAAAAACTTTATCATTTTCTACTAATCTTCTTACTTCAACATTTGTTCTTGAAGGTTGAAATTGATCATCTGCAACTAAAAGTTTTATCTGTCTTCCGTGAACCCCACCATTTTTATTTACCCAATCAAAATAAGCATTCATTCCCTGAGTCATAGGAACACCTATACCTGCAACAGGACCTGATAAAGCTTGAAAAGAACCTAATTTTATTTCAGTATCTGTAACTCCAACTTCTGCAAAAATTGATAAACCCATTAACAACACAACAAAAAATACTAAAAACTTTTTCATTTTTTCACTCCCTTTATTTTAAGTTTTTTACTAAAATAGCAGTTCCCATTCCGCCACCAATACAAAGTGAAGCTATACCATATTTCTTATTACTTTTTATTAATTCATTAATCAATGTAACTATAATTCTATTTCCAGAAGCTCCTATTGGATGACCCAATGCAATTGCTCCACCGTTAACGTTAGTTCTTTCCATAAACCATTCTTTATCTTTTGAAAAAATTTCACCTAATTCTTTAATAACGCCTAAAGATTGTGCAGCAAAAGCTTCATTTAATTCAAATAAATCAATATCTTCAAAATTTAAACCTGTTTTTTCAATTAATTTTTTTATAGCGGGTACAGGTCCTAACCCCATATAAGCTGGATCTAATCCTGCTTGTTCGTATGCAATTATTTCTGCAACAGGTTTTAAATCATATTTATTTACAGCATCTTCAGAAGCAAGTAAAATCGCACTCGCACCATCATTTATTCCGGAAGCATTTCCAGCAGTTACTGAACCATCTTTTTTAAAGGCAGGTCTTAATTTCCCTAAACTTTCAGCAGTTACTCCTTCTCTTGGAAATTCATCTGTATCAAAAATCACTTCACCTTTTCTTGTTTTTATAACAACCGGTACAATTTCTTTTTTAAATCTGCCTTCTTTAATAGCATTTACAGCTTTTCTTTGACTTTCAGCAGCAAAATTATCCTGTTCTTCTCTGGAAATAGAATGTTTTTCAGCAATATTCTCAGCAGTTACACCCATATGATAATTGTTAAAAACATCAGTAAGTCCGTCAATAATCATATGATCAGTAGTTTGAAAATGACCAAATTTAACTCCAGATCTAACATTTGCTGGAACTAAATAAGGAGCATTTGACATACTTTCAACACCTGCAGCAATTACTATTTCTGATTCTCCTGCTTTTATATCGTTAGCACCAATCATAACAGTTTTCATTCCACTACCACATAACATATTTACAGTATATGCCGGAATTTCAGCAGGTATACCTGCATAAATAGAAGCTTGTCTGCCTGGCCCCATCCCTTGCCCAGCTGTTAAAATATTCCCAACTATAACTTGATCTACGTTTTCTGGTTTTACATTAGAATTTTCTAGAACTGTTTTAATTACTAAAGCAGCTAGATTTGGTGCAGAAACATCTTTAATCGATCCGTTTAAATTACCTATAGCCGTTCTTTTTCCCTCAATAATAAAAACTTTTTTCATCAGTTTTTTTCCCCCTTTATAAATAACCTGCTTTTATTGCTTCAGAATTTAAAAATTCTCTGTAATCAGGATGAGATATATTAATTAAACTTAACACTCTTTGCTTTAATGTTCTTCCTCTTAAATGAGCCACTCCATATTCTGTAACCACATAATCTATATATTGTCTAGGAACAGTTACAGAAGTTCCAACAGTAAAATTAGGTACAATTGTAGATATTGTTCCCTTTTTTGCAGTAGATCTTAAAGCAATAATACCTTTTCCGCCTTCACTTTTTATAGCTCCAATATGTGTATCCAATTGCCCTCCTGTTCCTGAAAACTGTCTTGTGCCAATTGATTCTGAAGAAACTTGTCCTGTTAAATCTACAGAAAGAGCTGTATTTATACTCACCATTTTTTTATTTAAAGAAATAACATGAGGATCATTAACATATTTACCTCTCATAATCCAAACTGCCGGATTATCATCAAGCCATTTATACATTCTTTTAGAACCTAATGCAAAAGTACATATAAATTTGCCTTTCCATAAAGATTTTTGATTATTTGTAATTATTCCTTCTTCATACAAATCTATCATCGATTCTGTGAACATTTCTGTATGAACCCCGAGATTTCTTTTAGATTTTAATAATTTCGCAACAGCATTAGGAATTCCACCTATACCGATTTGAATTGTGGAACCGTCTTCTACTAATTCTGTAATCTGTTCAGCAATTATCTGTTCAGTAGATGTAGGTTCAACTATATCTAAAGCGGGAATTTCAAAATTATTTTCTACAACATAATCAACATCTTTTATATGAATTTCTGTTTCTCCATGAGTTCTTGGCATATGTTCATTAACTTCTAAAATTATCATATCTGCAACATCTGCCATATCTTTTTCATAAACATTAGATAAACCTAGATTTAAATAACCATTAGCTTCATTCATTTGAGTAGTAGCAGCCCATAAAACAATTTTATTTCCTTCTTCTTTTTCTGCCATTATTTTATCAGTTGCAGCCATATGAAGGTTGTTTGAAATAAAATCTACAGTTTTAAAACCTTTTGATTTTGCTTCTCTTAAAGGGGCGCTATAAAACCAAGAATCATTTTCAAAAATTTCCTCATATTCTTTTTCCATAAAAAAAGGATATCCATTCATATTTAAACAAGTCAAAACTTTAACATCTTCAAAATGATTCTTAAATTTATGCAAATTTGATAAAAAACCTTGAGGCTCTGCTGCTGCAAGATTTACAACTATTGTCACTTTTTTTGGAAGTGTCAAAATTGCTTCTTCAATCGTTCTTTTTTTCTCTTCATAATTTTTTTTCCACATCTTTATCGCCTCACAATTAAATTATTACACCGCCATTTACACTTAAAACATGCCCTGTAACATATGAAGATTCTTCACAGGATAAAAATAAAACAGCATTAGCTATTTCTTCAGTAGTTCCCATTCTTTTAAGAGTAATTTTTGATTCTATACTTTCCATAACTTTTTCAGGAATCTTTTCAGTCATAGGAGTTTTAATAAATCCTGGAGCAACAGCATTTACTCTAATTTTTGCACCTTTTCTTGGAAATTCTTTTGCCCATGTATAAGTCATAGAAATTACTCCACCTTTTGTTGCAGCATAATTTGTTTGACCAACATTTCCAACTTCTCCTACAATTGAAGAAACATTCACTATATTTCCATAATTGTTTTCTAACATTAATTTGACAACTTCTTGAGTCATATTGAATACACCTTTTAAATTTACATCAATAACACTATCCCAAGCCTCTTCACTCATTTTTTGAATAAGAGCATCATTGGTAATTCCTGCATTATTAACTAAAACATCTATTTTTCCTTCTTCATTTTTTACTTTTTCAACAAAATCTGCTATTTCTTTTCTGTTAGTTACATTCAACTTATATCCTTCGATATTCGGATGTTTTTTACTCAATTCATTTAAAGCTTCTTCATTCATATCAAGAGCATAAACTTTTTTTGCACCTTCTGAAGCAAACTTTAAAACTATTGTTTCTCCAATACCTCTACCTCCACCAGTAACTACACAAATCATATCTTTTAATCTCATTAAGAAATACCTCCTATAAAAATTTTAAATTTCTCCCCATTTTACTACTGCACTAGCCCATACAAAACCTAATCCAGCACCAACCATAACAATATTATCTCCTTCTTTTATTAAACCTTTTTCCAAACCAAGTTTAATCGATAATATTTGATCGTTTTGTCCAATATGACCATATTCATTTAAATATACTGATTGATTTTCATTTAATTCTAATTCTTCTAAAACAGCATCATGAGCAGATTTTTTGAAATGTAAAATAGCTAAATAATCAATATCTTTTTTAGATAAATTAGATTTTTCAAGCGAATCATAAATAACCTGATAAAAATTCACCATTGTTTTGCTTTTAAGCTTTTCTTTAAAATTTTCAGGATCTCTAACAACAAAATGATATTTGCCAACATCTTCATTTTTTACAGGCCAATTTGAAGTTCCAAAAGATTCAACAACACAGTCTTCTGAAAAACTTCCATCACCTTTAAAAGCTGTTCCTAAAATAACATTTTTATTATAATCTCTTTTTAATACAACCGCAGCTCCGCCAGCACCAATATCAAACATGAAAGAAGTTTCCGGAACATCAAAATTTATCAAATCGACATTTCTGTATCCACTAACTAATAAAACATGATTTAATTTATCATTAGATAACATCATGGATTTTGCCACTTCCATTCCAGCCATCATAGAACCACACATCGCTTCCATATCGAAACCCCAAGCATTCACTGCTCCAATTTCATGTGCAACTTTTAAACTTGCAAGCCAACAAGGGTAATCTTTGTGTTGAGCACCATTCCAAATAACTAAATCAATATCTTCCGGATTTATTTTTGCATCTTTAATCGCTTCTAAAGAAGCTTGAATTCCCATATAACTTGTAGTATCTTTAGAACTCGGAATATATTTTTTTGAAATTCCAAACTTTTTATCTATTACTTCAACAGGAATTTTACTTTTTTCAGCAATTTCTTCTGCATACATAATTTTTTCTGGTAAATATATTCCAATCCCTTTAATTCCTATGTTCAATATTATCACCTCTATATACGAATCACTTCTCATTAATATATGAATCACTTCTCATTTTAATATATTTTAAGATTTTTTTCAACGTTAATTTAAGCTTATTAGTTTTGATGAAATTCGTTTAATCTTAAAAATCATTGTTATTCTTTCTAATTACTTGTTTATCAAAAATTAACATAAATAATAGTTAAGTATCTGGATAAAGCAAAAAATTAAAAATGAATTTAAAATAAAAATTTGATTATTTTGATTTTTTATGATATAATATGTATACAAATATATTATTTGAAGGTGATGATTTTTATGGAATTAATAGATAAACTAAAAGTTTTAGCTTCTTCTGCTAAGTACGATGCTTCTTGCTCTACAAGTGGTAGTTCAAGAAAAAACAATAATGGTTTAGGAAATGCTGCTGTGGCAGGAATTTGTCATAGTTGGTCTAGCGATGGTAGATGTGTATCTCTTTTAAAAGTATTATATTCTAACTTTTGTATATATGATTGTGCTTATTGTATTAATAGGAAAAGCAACGATATTCCGAGAGCTACTTTTGAAGAAAAAGAATTGATAAATCTAACTATTAATTTTTATAAAAGGAATTATATTGAAGGATTATTTTTAAGTTCTGCTGTATTTATTTCACCAAATCATACTATGGAAAAAATGTTTAATGTAGTTAAATCATTGAGAGAAAATTATAATTTTAATGGATATATTCATTTAAAAGCTATTCCAGGGGCGGATAATGAAATTATAAGAAAAGCAGGATTTTATGTTGATAGAATGAGCGTTAATTTAGAGCTTCCGTCAATAAAAAGTTTAAAATTATTAGCACCAGAAAAAAGCAAAGAAAACCTTTTATCTCCAATGAAATACATAGGAACAAATATTTTACAAATTTCAGATGATAAAAAAAATAAAATAAAACATACTCCTGAGTTTGTTCCTGCAGGTCAAAGCACTCAAATGATTGTTGGAGCATCGCCAGAAAATGATTATACTATTTTAAATTTAAGCGAAAAACTTTATAAAAGTTTTGGATTAAAAAGAGTATATTATTCAGCATACATACCTACTGTAGAAGACAATAGACTTCCTAGGCTAAAAAATCCTCCGCTTGTTCGTGAAAACAGACTTTATCAAGCTGATTGGCTTTTAAGGTTTTATAATTTTAAGGCGGAAGAAATTTTAGATGAAAGATATCCTTTTTTAGACGAAACTCTTGATCCAAAAACTTCTTGGGCTATACGAAATTTTCACTTTTTCCCTGTTGAAGCTAATAAAGCCGATTTAGACACCTTATTAAGAGTCCCTGGCATTGGTGTAAAATCAGCTTTAGAAATTTTAAAAATAAGAAAGCAAGTAAAAATAAATTTTACCATTTTAAAGAAAATTGGAATTGTTTTAAAAAGAGCTAGATTTTTTTTAATCTGTGACGGAAAATATTATCGTAGTTTTTTAAATGATTCAGAATCAGTAAAATTTACCATGCTTACAGAAAAAGATAAAAATTTTTTCAAAATTCCTTTATTTGATAATGAATTTTTACCGATGGTTTATTAAAATTCTATGTGTTTTTTTATGGAGCGCGACATGAAATCGTAATATAGACTGTTTGAATAAAGCTACTTCTTCCATTTGGGGTATTCCTATTTCTGCATGCATTAGAAGCATTTCTTTTGCGTGAAGCCAGAAAGACAATATGGGAAACAGATAAACCAAATATCTGCGTACTGTTAGGAAAAGATGCCTATGGTTAACATATGTGAATCGTTGTAAGAGTCGTGAAAATTAAAAAGCGAAATTTGATTGATACGCTTTGCCCAAAAGGGAAAGGAATTAGGCGTTAATGGCTAATACCACATTAACGAAAATGGACAAATAATTCTCGGCTTAAAGACGAACCCTAAGGGTAATCATATTATCTATACTACGGAAACATGGTAATCCCTATGAATTCTCACTGAGCTGCTTAACCGTAAGGGCCTTATGTAATGTAATATATAAAGATATCTACCATAAACCAAAAGGTTGCAGACTTCCTGTGAGTGTTCAAACGTAAAACTTGTTCTTTTGTCAAGTGAAACACAAACCAAAAATAAAATAAAAATTGAACCAACCCAAGAAAAAAAATTAAGAAGAACGTAGAGATTGAATCCAATCATGAGTTTCTTTAATTATGCACCTTCTTTGTCAAAAGAAATGTATCCTAATTCATCAGCGATAATAATATAGTATTTTTCAATTTTTAATTGGAAAGTTCTTAAAGTCCTTTCAGCCCTACTTTCTTTTAGTTGAGTGACTAAAGAAAGGTACAGAAAAAAATAAAACCTTATAACTTTTCATACAAGCTCTAATACCTAAACCTATAGCAATGTGACTTTTACCAGTCCCTGGATTCCCTGCTAAAATTACGTTTTGTCCGTTTTTAACAAAATCTAAAGATTTTAATAACTTCAATTTATTTCGGTCATCTTCAGGCAAACATCAGGTTTTTAAATCTTCTAAATATTTTCTTTGAGGAAAATTAGCTAATCTTATTCTATTTAATTTACTGTTTTCATTTCTAATTTCATATTCTTCTTCTAATAATTTTATATCCGTAATAACCCCTAAAAAGTATTGCACTAAAAAGAAGCATGTATTATAATAGAA
>CAYZNB010000032.1:0-22671 GCA_964478535.1 uncultured Thermotogaceae bacterium | reverse complement strand
TTTTCTAATAATAAATAAAGCAATCAAAAATATAGATAATTAAAATTTTATTATAAAACAGGAGGGATTTATGAAAAAAATTTTATTAGTATGTTTCATTATCATGTTTACTGCTTTTATTTTTTCAATCGAAAAGATTTCAAAAATTGAAGCAGAAGGACCTAATTTTGATTTAAAAGTTTCAGGAAATATAGAATTCGGTATTATTTTTGACAAAGAAGGCTTAAGGCTCTTCGATAAAAATACTACCAAACACAGTTCTTTGTTTTCATTTGATATAACTATAAAATCTGAAAAGTCATCAGATTTTTCTTCTTTAAAGCTTTTTTTTAAACCAGGAGATTGGGGAAGCGTTGATGAGGCTTTAAATTTTTATTCCGCTGAATATTTAAATGATTACATGAAATTTTTATATGCCAATTATTCTTATAATGAAAATTTTTCAAAATATTTTCTTGGAAACTGGTATGATGAAGATGATGAAAAAGCTTTAGACCCATTAGGAGATAAATATTTAAAGGCTAATATGGATTTTATGAATTTGGAAATGATTTTTCTTCCTATTGAAAACAAAATTTATACAAGAAATGCTCTTGATTTATTTGTTGATGTAGAGGAAGAAGAATCTTTTGTTATTGATGCAAAAATATTTGCAGCGAAAACTTTACAAAATTTTGATTATTTTGATTTTGATTTAAAAACGGGTTTATGGGTTACGAATTCAAACATTCAAGATTTGATAGAAGAGAACGTAAAATTTGTTGGTAGTGCTTTTGAATTAAATTTTACTGGGAAAGACAATTTCTTTTTAGATGGTTTGTATGTTTATTCTATGTTTGGATTTCAAGGGGTTTTGGAAAAAAATAATTATTCATATGAAGATATTATTTTAAAAGCTCATAGTATTAATTTAGGATATAATAATAAATTCAAAATTTTAGAATCAAACTTTTTTAATCTAAAATTCAATCCGATATTTTCATATGTAAATAGAAAAGATATAAAAAATATGATTTTTTCTTCTGAAAAAGATGTTGAAGATTCTGAAAAAATTAATCTTGGAATAAATTTCGATATAGATTTAGACAATCTGGGAATTTTTTCTATTTATAATGATATTGAATATTTATTTGAAGCAGTTATTGATGAATATGATGATTCACAATATAATTTATTTTCATTTTATGGATTTAAATATGAAAACACAAAGCTTCATGATTTATCTAAAATCAAATTAGATTTAAGAAAAAAATATTCGCATTATTTAAATGTTCCTTTAGGCATTTTAGTAGAGTTATACGGAGATTACGACAAAGATTTTTTTGATATAAATTATACTTTAATGATTGCTCAAAATGGGTTAAAAAATAATAATCATGTTTTAATCGAAGATTTTTTTAAAATTATAGAAAACAATAACCTCGCATACAAGTTTTCTTTAAGTGTTAAACCTTTAACACAAATAAAAATAATTTCTTCTATAACAAATTATACGTTAAATAAGAAAAATATTTATACAATAAATTCTTTTAAAGATTTTATATACTCTTTAGATTTTACGTTTTCACCTGATGAAATTATAACTGCAGGATTTCATTTAAGTAATGGATCTAATTTTGAGAATCTTAAAAATATAGAATGGCATTTATTTGCAGGAGCTAAATTTGAATTTTAAAAAAATTTTGGAGGTAATAAAAAATGAAATATAAGAAAAAGTATTTTCTTATTTTGATCATAATTTCAATAACGCTATTTTCTTCATGTGTATTAAATAAACCTATTCAAAAAATTGAAAATGGGTATGCCAATATTTTTACAAAAATATATGGAAGTAATTATACAGATCGAGTAGGCGAAGTGATTTTTACAAGTGATGGAGGCATATTGTTGGGTGGATATATAAACTTCAAAGCAGATGCTCCAAGTTATGTTGGAAATGTTGATATAAATCAAGCACATAATGGAGTAGATTTATTTTTGTTAAAACTTGATTCAAATGGTGAAGAAGAATGGCAAAGAATATATGGTGGTTCGGGTGCAGAATGGGCTTTAACTGTTCAAGAAACAGATGATGGATATATTGTAGGTGGATATACAACTTCTACAGATGGTGATTTATCTGAACTTGAAGATAATGGCAGAGGCCCTGCAAGAGGAGATCCTTGGCTTATAAAAATAGATTTTAACGGAAATATTGTTTGGCAAAAACTTTTTCCAATGGAAAATACTCGATTAGATCGAATTGGGCAAATAAAAAATACGGATGACGGTGGATTTGTTACTATAATTCAAAGACAAAAAAATTATGATTTTGAAGAAAAAGATGATGTAGATGAAGATGTAATTGTAGAAGCTTTTTCAAATATTTTTCAAGTATTAAAATTAGATCCTATAGGTGAAATAGAATGGGAATTTACTTGGGAAATGGAAGAAATTCCTGAATTAAAAGAAGATTTAATAGGGTTTTACCCTACTTCAATAGATGTTGATAGAAACGGTGATTATATAATTTCGTTTTATGAAAGAATTTCGCCAACAGAAAATTTTTCAAAAATAATGAAATTATCTTCTTCTGGAGATATTGAGTGGGTTAAAAAATTTGGAAAAGGTAATACTGATTTGATAACAAAAGTTATAGATTATAAAGGTGGATATTTATTTGCGGGTCATTCAAATTCTGATACAGATGAATTCTCTTCTAACAAAGGAGATTCTGATTACTGGATTACGAGATTAGATAATGAAGGTAATGTGATATGGCAGAAACTTTACGGGGGAAATGCTAGAGATAGAGCAAATGAAATAGCTAAAACGCCTGAAGGAAATATTTTGGTGACAGGTTATACCAGGTCAAATAATGGAGATGTAAAAGGTTTTCATGGTAATTATGATATTTGGTTGTTAAAACTCAATGAAAATGGTGAATTGATTAATCAAAAATGTTTTGGCGGAACAGCTGATGATAGAGGCGTAAGTGTAGCTGTACTTGAAGAAAATGTCTATTTAGTAGCTGGATATATAAATTCTTCAAATGGCACTTTTAATGTAAATTACGGTAGCTCGGATATAGCATTAATTAAATTTTTCATGGAAGCTTCAGAAAATAGCAATTAATTTTAAGGAGGATTTTAAATGAGAAGAAATATATTATTAGTTTTGCTTATAACGTTTCTTTTTTTAATTAGTGGTTGTATGCAAAATTATTCTAATCAATATAGGGCCGAAATAGAAATTTATATTTCAGAATACCTTGCAGGACCTGTGCTTGAAAAAGCAAAAGTAAAAATATTTAATGAAAAAAATGAGCTTTTAGCTGAAAAACTTACAGATGAATTCGGATATGCAAAATTAAGATTTTCATGGAATTCTTCAGAAAATCCGGAATTACCTGTAAGAATAAGAATAGAAAAAGAGAAATTTGCCTTTAGTGAAGTTCATGACTTAAAAATAACCGGAAGAAAAAGTGAATTTTATGATAATGGAAAAGTGGAAATAGTTGTAAACAAAGCTAAAACATATGATAACGTTTCACAATTTCCAGAATTTTCAATAAAATTTGTTGATTTATCGGATAGAGAAATTGATTTAAACGATATAAAAGATCAAGTTATTTACGCTGAAATTACATCAACAGAGAGAATTACAGTAGCTTATTTTGGTGTTGGATTTACTCCTTGGGCTGCTTCAAGTAATGGAGTGTTAACAAATTTTGACCCTGATGAAACTGTAAAAATTCCCATTAGAATTCCTCATTTAAAAGGTAATCAGAAGATGAATTTCGTTATTTATGATATCAACAGAAATAGACTTCATAAATGTTTTTATATAAATATAAATAATGAATTGATAAAACCAGAAATTATGTATACGCCAGAAAATCCATGGGTATATTCAGTAACAAGAGATTATGAAGCGAGATTATATTCTCTTCCTATTGAAGTTTTAAATAAAGTTGAATTTTATGAAGGCGAAAACTTTAACCAATCAGATATTTTAAATTCAATAAACTTAAATTCTATTAATAATGAAGACTATTTTATCCCTGAAAACGGCAATATTTATGTAAGAATTTATTGGAGTTTTCCAAAAGATACAAACAAAATAATTGGGTATCATGTATACAAATCATTTGATGGCGAAAACTTTGAAAAAATTGCTTTTACAGAAAAAAACTCCACTGCGGATAATGGATTTGGAAATCAACCAGGAAAAAGAATATGGTATAAAATAACTTCTGCTTATGAAGGCGGTTTTGAATCTGATTATTCAAAAATTGTTTCTGTAGTTCCTTTAAATATGTTTAAAGTGACCAAAATAAATCCTAAAGATAATGCATATAATGTAAGAAGACTTCCAGATTTTAGATGGAGACCCGTATCTTTAAAAAGCTTTGAAACTGACACAGGGGCGGGGGTTATTCCTGAAGAAGATATTTATTATTATTATAACCCTGTTGTATCAGACGCGGTTCAAGGAGATGGCGGAATATGGCTTTTTGGTTCTGATAAAACAACTATTCATCTTAAAACAAAAGGACCCGAATTAGTTAGTCTCACATTTTTAGCCTCGTACTGGCGAGGGTATGGATTAGAATGGGTTTACAGAAAAGATGGAAAAATGTTTTTATATAACACATTATTTGATGCACTTGAACCTTATAAATCATATTGTTGGGGATTAAACAGTGCTTATGCAGAATATAGAACAAATGAATCAATTTCTTTAGCTGTTACAGCAGATATTTTTAAAGGAAATGCAGATTTAATAGTTCCTAATCCGTCTGATACTTTTAACATTTTTACTACAGGCGAAAACTTTTAAGGAGTGTTTGATATGAAAAAATTAAAATTCTTTTTATTTGTAATAATCTTTTCTATTTTTTTAACTTCTTGCGTTTCTAATATAGAAAAAGATAACGATTATTTTGAAAAAGAAACAGGAATTATTTGGAATGAAGACATCAATGAAATTCAAGAAGGATTATTAAATATAGGTTATCTTAACAAAAAAGACGTTTTAAAAGTGTTGAATGATTTGAATTTAGAAATAGTTGTTGAAATTCCTCAAATTAATGTTTTGGGAGTGAAAATAGACAAACCTTTTAATGAGTATAAAGAAGATTTTTATCAATATTTTAAAAGTAATCCGTCTTTAACTGAAAGCTTTAGATATATAGAACCTAATTATACAAGAGAATTTTTACTCCCTGTATCAAATGATAATTTGATTATAGATGAATCAAAAACGAGAAGTTCAGATGACCCTTTATCTGATTATGACCTTGGTAAATATTTATGGGGTGTCCGCAGAGTTAGAGCCCCTGAAGCTTGGGAGTTGGGTTTTACAGGAGACGGTGTAATAGTAGCTGTCTTAGATTCGGGAGTTAATGGAAGTCATCCCGATCTTATAGAAAATATGTTTGGACATTATGATCCTGTAAGAGATGAAAAGCTCGATCCAAAATTAGATAATTCTTATTATTATCATGGTTCTCATGTTGCTGGAACTATTGCCGCAAATGGCCCTAAATTAGTTGGAGTTGCACCAGATGCAAAAATAATAGACATACCTATTTTTCAGTTGAGTAATAACAGTTTAACATTTATAGGAGATATTTTTGCTGCAAAAGGTATGGTTGAAGCTGTTGATATGGGAGCAAGTGTTTTATCTAATTCATGGGGAGGTGGAGGTTATTCTTATGCTTTATTTGAGGCTATAAGATATGCTTCTGAAAACAATGTTTCTGTAGTATCTTCTTCAGGAAATTCGCATACTGCTCAAATTTATTATCCTTCATGTTATCCAGGAGTGATAACTATTGGAGCAACTGAATTTTCAGATAATGTAACCAATTTTTCTTCAAGAGGTAATTCGGTAACTGTAGTAGCTCCTGGTGATGTTGTTTTGTCTGCAACAGGATTTAATGATGAGTCTTTGTTTACTTTTGGAGGTCCTTATTATTTTGCAAATGGAACATCAATGGCAGCTCCACATGTGTCAGGTCTTATAGCTCTCTTATTGCAAAAACATGAGGGGAAAGATAAAATTAATCCTTATCAAGTAACTCAAGCTTTAATTAAAGGCGCTGTTGATATAGAAGAAGAAGGTTTTGATATAAAAAGTGGTTGGGGAAGAATAGACGCAGTAGAAACTTTAAATATCCCATTATCAGAATTAGATAAAGGATCTGGTTTTAAAGTTGAGTTGAAAGCCTCAAAGAAAGATCCTGATGGAAATGATTTATTCTTAGAAGGAGTTTATGTAACTTTAATTAATAAATCACCAACTGTAGTAGAAAATTATTATGCAAAGAGTAATATGAATGGGTTAGTTGAAATACCTTACATAAGATCTGGAAAATATGAAATAATGATGGGACTTGCTGATCCTTGGTATTCTACTTTAATGAAAAATGAATTTAGATCAAGAATACAATTTGGAAAAAGAGCAAATTTTGAAGTTGAAGATGGTGATTCAATAGAATTAGAATATGTTTTTGAAGCTCATCCTAAAATAGTAATAACAAGAATAGATTCAAAATATGGAACGGATATAATATTAAAAAATTCAAAATTTATTGTAGAAGAAAGATTATTTTCAAATCCGGCTTTTCAAATAAACGAAATGGAAATACCCGAAAGAATTATAAGCGCTGATAATCCTTTAGAAATATTATTTGATATAAATGACCCAGCAGGTTGGTATCAACTTAATATTGACTTTAAAAATATACTTGACGAAAAAATATTAATAAGAGGTTTTATTGAATACAACGAACAAGGCACAAAAAGAGTATTTTTTGTTCAAGAAATTTCTCAAGGCGAAATAGGAAAAAATATAATTAAAATTGGAAATCAAAGTTTATTTCCTGTATTTTAAAAAAAACAGAGGAGGGGTAACATGAAAAAATTTTTAGTTTTAACACTAGCAGTTCTTTTATTGATAATCACATTAACGTCTTGCATACCTAAAGAAAATGGGTGGGAATTTGATCCAGATCAATTGATAACTAAGTTAAGGTTAGAAATATTAGAAAAAGCAGAGGTAGAAGACGTTGAATGGTCAAGTTCAAATAATTCAGTTGCAGCAGAAAATTATAGGGAAATTGAAGGATATGTAGTTTTTACATTAGGGGCACTTGGTTATGTTGTAGATGAGAATGGATTGGGAATAATGGTAAGATTTGTTAATACTTCTGTTGCAGATTCTTTTAGCTTTGAAGTTGGGAATAAAATAAAAGCTAAAGGTTCGCCATGGTACACGACAATTAGACATAGCAGTGAAGATGTTGATGGATATAGAGAATTAAATATTACTGTAAGAAATGATAATGAAAATCACAGTTTCGAAATTATTGAAGAAAATGCTTTAGAAAACATTCCATGGATTGCAGCTATTGCTATTGAAAATATTCCTGAAGATTTATTAAAACAAGAAAACTATGGAAGATTAGTTCAGTTTGAAGGTAAATATTTAGGATATCCAAATCCAAGAAATAATTATCATGGAATAGATTTAACAGGTAATAATATCGCTGATATCGCTATTTTCGATCCTAAAGGAGAAAGCTTTGAAAATACTTTAGAAGAAGGTAATAGCTATGTTATCAAAGGAATATTGGCGTATAGAAATGTTGCGGAAATACAAAATATGCAGCTAGATGTAGGAAGTGCAGCATTTATTATAGCAAAATAATTAAAACCTCTCTTAAAGAGAGGTTTTTTTATAGTTTTTCTCCAAAAATAATATGATTTCTATAATGAAAAATATTAAAATAAAACGCTTTTAATTCTTCTGAAAAAATCTCTATAACATAATAATAATTTCCTTTTTTTAATTTTACTTTATCGTATTTATCAAAATTACTATTTTTAGAGTGAAATACTTCATTGCCATTATTATCATAAATAACTGCTTTTAAATTTTCTGTATCTGAAAAATTTTCAGAAATAACTACTCTTATTTCAGTATCTTTAAAAACTTCAAAATTCATACCAGAATTCATGGTTCCAGAAACATTTCCGATGTTTTTATGATTGAAAAATATTTTACCATAATTTAAAACATAAAATATAATAGAAAAAAATATTATAATACAAATTATTAAAAATGCCATACTCTTTTTACTTAAATTCATAATTCTCCCCCTTTAATTTTTATTTTCAGCTTTTTTTACAAATTTATTGTTTGAAAATACAAATATTGCAGATGAAATTACAAAAAATATAGTTATAAGTAATTTGTTTTCTCCAAACAAAATGAATTCCTGAATTCTAATAATATTTATTAAAATAAAAGAAGCTGCTAAAAATAGAATTCCAAAAACATATTTTGAACCATATTTTTTTCCAATAAGACTTATAAAATGTATAAAATTTGCAAACAAATATATACCTAATATAGTAATTAATTGTAAATACAACATTTCTCCTAATTTCCTTTCCGAAAAATCTAAAAAAGAAAAAAGTTTTATTATGTTAAACAAAAAAAACCCCATAAAAATAGATAACCCTAAAATTAAATAAATAAATGTTTTTGAAATATTTTCTCTTTTCTGAGTAAAAGATAAAAATATATCCAAATCTTGTGTTACTAAAGTTATAGGATAAGTAATTAATATAACGACACTTAATGTAGATAAATTATATGCAAAAGCACTTTTAAGTTCTCTTAGAATATTTTTTTCTGAAAAAATTATGTTTATAAAACTGTTTACAAGAGCTATAGATACAAAAACTATCGTTAAAGTTATCAAAGTACTCAAAAATAATTTAAAACTTACGTTCATCATCTTTTTAATTTCAGTATTCATGAATATTTTCCCCCTTAGTTAAGTTAACAAATATATCTTGAAGACCGGCTTTTGAAATTTCTATATTTTTACTTTTAAGCTTTAAAATCATACTTTCGTTTATTTCTCCCTCTATAACACAACTTAAATAAGATCCCATTTTTTCTTTCTTTAAAACTTTAAAATTTATAAGGAAATCCTCTATGCTTTTTTCAAAACCTTGTAATATATGAAATTTTTTATATATATTTTCAATTTCATCGTCAATTAAGATTTGACCTTTATCTAAAAATAAAACATTTTCAAAAAGCTTTTCAAATTCATATATGAGATGTGTTGAAATAATAATAGTTCTTGGATTATTTAAATATTCTTTGTTCAATTCTTCTAAAAAAATTTCTCTTGCAACCGGATCTAAACCTATATATGGCTCGTCAAAAAATGTTATTTCTGCTTTTGAAGCTAAACCAGCAATTATACCAACCATTGTTTTCATACCTTTTGAAAGTTTATTATAATAAGTTTCTGTTTTAAGTTCAAACCTTTTTAATAAATATTCACAATACCTTTGATCCCATGTAGGAATTAAATTTTTTGCTATTTTGAAATAATTTTTCACAATCATTCTTGATGCAGCTTCATAAGCAGGACCTAAAGATTCACGAGCTAAAAAAACATTTTCAGTACTTTTAGATACTGTTCCTGAAGTTATTAAAAGCTGATCAGATAGTATTTTCAATAGAGTAGTTTTTCCCGCTCCATTACGTCCTATAAGTCCATAAATTTTATTTTTTTCAATATTCATATTAATATTATTAAGTGCTTTTACATCTTCATAATTTTTACAAAGATTTTTTGTTATTATAGCCTCTTTCATATTTTAATCCTCCCCATATTTTTCAATAATTTTTAATATTTCGGATTTTGAAATATTTAATTTTTCAGCTTCTATAAGCATTTTTAATACAAATTCATCAAAAAAAGATTTTACTCTTCTTTCTCTTATTTTTTCAACAGCATTTTCAGAAACATACATACCTAATCCCCTCTTTTTATATAAAATTCCTTCATCAGATAATAATGACAATCCTTTACGTGCGGTTGCAGGATTTATATTTAATATTTGAGCTAATTGATTAGTAGAAACAACTTGTTCGTCTTCTTTTATTTCTTTTTCTAAAATCATATCTTCAATAATTTCTGCGATTTGTAAAAACAAAGGTTTTATAGAGCTTTCATCCAATTTCATTTACTCCCCTCCTTTTTCAAAAAAAAATAGTTAGTTACTCAAGTAACTAACTATAGAATACACTTTTAATTTAACTTTTTAAATACAATAAAGTTAATTTTAGTTTTCTAAACATTTAAAATTTTTCGTCGATAATATAGTGAAACAAATTTTTACTTTTAACAAAATTATGAATTGTAAAAAAATAGTAGATAATTATTTTTTTAAATACTGTTTATTCGGCGAGGTGATGATTATGAAAGTTAATCCTATAGGTGAAAGCTATGAAGAAAACAAAGAAAATTTTTACTACCCGCAAAAAAAAATGAAAATAAAAAAAGTCTTAGGAAAAGACTTTTATGAGCATCATTCATTTCAATATGAAATAGGAAATTATGAGCAAATCTATAAAAAAAATAATTTTGTCAAATTTTCTGATAACAAATCTAAAATAATCGAAATATTTGAATATTTTTTTTTAAAATTCAGTGGTGTTGAAAAAGACTCCTTAAAAAATATTTTTTCTGTAGAAAAAATAAATTCATTAGAAAATGCGGTAGAATATTTAATTAATACACTAAAAAAAGAAACCCACGGGAATATTCAAAAAATTACAGATTCTAAAATTGAAATCCTCACTAAATTTCAAACATTAAAAAACTCTTTAAATTCTGATATATCTTATGAAAGCCTTAATTTTTTTTACAAATCGGTAGAAGCTATCATAGATCTTGAAAATAAATATTTTTTATAAAATAGGAATCATTTTATAAATTTCTATTTTGTCGTAATTTGCTATTGGAAAATGAACTAAAATCGTTTCAATCTTATTTAAAATTTTATGCAAAATTAAACCAATTTCTATATTTTCATGATGCCACCTTGTTACAATAATTAGTTGACTATTATTTAATGCCAACTCCTTACTTCCAACCCATAAACTACTTGTATATATATCTTCCTCCATTATTGGTTCTCCATAAAAACTTATAAGTTGTTCTTTTATTTGTTCATATTCCCTTATATACCATATAGAACTGTAATAATCTTGAATATAAATATGTTCAACTTTATACAATTTATTTTCACTAAAAACAAAATTAAGGTCTATTGTTTTTCCTCCTAAAGTACTTCTAAAAGAAAGTCTGTTATTTTCTTTAATTCTTCCTGAAACAGAGAATAACGATTGAACTTCTTCCATAGAAGAACCATAAGGTATGTTATTGTAATAATAATAAATTTCTTCTTCATAATTTTCTGTGTATTTCCATTCACGATTTTCATCCATTTCAACTTTGTATTGGTTTATATTAAAATTTGAAAACCCTATTAAAAATATAAAAATATAAAAATATAAGCTAAAAATCTTTTTCATATCTTCGCCTCTCTTTTTCTATTAATTATTTATTTAAAAATACAAGAACAATTATATTATACCATAACAAAGCCTTCAGCTTCAATCAAAATATTTTTAATCGATAACAAGTAAAATAATTTTCGTTCACAGGTGTCTTCTTAAAAGAAGTTCTATTTTTCTTTGGAAATTACAAATCACATAAATTTCTTTTTCTTTTAAATTACTTTTTTTCTAATTATAATTTGCAAATTTTCATAAATACTCACCAAGATTTATATAGCATCATAATTTTTATTACGAAAAAAATTATATTATTTTTAACTTTTTAGTTACTTAAAACAGTATTTAGCACACTTTTATTTATCAATTTTAATGTATTATTGTAATATGTATATTATTATTTATACTTAAGGAGGGGTATATACTATTATTAATTTTTGAAAACACTAAATATATGAAGGAGATGAAATTATGAAAATTAAAAAAATTAGTTTAAAGCTTATTATTCCTGTTATGATTGTATTTATTTTAACCATAATTTTTGTTTCTGCTATTTCTTTATGGAAATCTTCTGAAAGCATAACTTCTGAAGCTTATGAAAAAATAGAAATGATGGCAGGAAATTACGCCAATGAATTTAGTATTTTATTTAATGAAATTGAATCAAGTACAAGAGCTTTGGGTAATTATGTTTTAGATTCCTTTGATTTAAATAAAGCTAAATCAGAAAGAGGAATTTATATTAATGAATATAAAAATTTAATGGTTGATTTTGTTAAATTAACCGCAGAAAAAACAAACGGAAATGATTCTGCCTACATTCATTTTGATCCCGGACTATCAGGCGAAGGGCATGATATTTATTTTGCTTTAGAAAACGGAATATATGTACGACAAGATGAAATAGGCCCCGAAGTTTATGATCCTAATGATATTGATATGGATTGGTATTATGAACCATTTTACGCAAAATCTGCTATATGGACCGAACCTTATGAATGGGATGGAATTTATTATGTTTCTCACACAAACGCTGTATTTATAGATAATATTTTTATTGGAACTTACGGTATGGATTTTTTATTTGAAGATATTAAAAATCAAATTAATAACTTAAAAATTTATGATACAGGTTTTGCATATCTTTTAAATAGTGATGCAAATGTTATAGTTTCAAACAATAATATTTCTCTTGATAACGAAGTTCAAAATTACATAAAAAACACTTTAAAAAATCATCCCACGGGTTTATATGAACATAATGATCGTATTTTAGGTTTTTCTGTTTTAAAAAACGGATGGATATTTGTTGTAGAAGCTTCTAAAACAGAAGTTCTTAAATCTTTAAACGATTTAATTTGGATTCAATTAATTATGCTAATTTCATCTATTTTAGTTGGAGTTACTATAATGCTATTAATAATTACAAAAATAATCAAATCAATAAAAATACTTACAGAAAAAATCAATGCTTTTGGTAAGGGTGATTTAACAGTTGATTTTAATATAAAAAGCAATGATGAAATAGGCTTAATTTCTCATTCACTTAAAGAAATGTCAGAGAACATCTCAAACCTTATAAAAGATTTAAAAGATTTCTCACAAACATTAAGTGGTGAATCAAACTCTCTTGCCGCAGCTTCCGAAGAATCAAGCGCTTCAATAGAAGAAATAAGTTCATATATAAATTTAGTTCACAATAATTCGGAAGATACTTCAGCAAGTGTAGAAGAAGTTAATTCTTCTATTGAGGAAATTTCTTCTTCCGCACAATCTTTAAGCAAATCTGTTAAAGAATTTTCAGGAAACACTAACGAAACCGCAAAAGCTTCTGAAGATGGTTTTAATTCAATAAAATCTATAACAAAAACTGTTCAGGAAGCAAAAAAACAATCACTATCAACAAAACAAGACGTTATAAAACTGACAGAAAAAGCTCAAAATGTTCAAGAAATAGTTACTGCGATAAATAGTATTACGGAACAAACAAATTTATTAGCTTTAAACGCAGCTATTGAAGCTGCAAGAGCTGGTACTGCTGGAAAAGGTTTTGCGGTAGTTGCGGATGAAATAAGAAAACTTGCCGAAGACAGTAAAAATGCTACTAACGAAATTTCTGAAATTTTAAAAGAAATAAAAAATATGACTATAAACGTTAATAATTCTACTGAAAAAACAGACAATGTTATAGACAATATAAAAAATGAATCTGAGAAGGCTTTATCTCAATTTAATTTAATTTTTGAAAAAATTAAATTATTTAATTCAAGCATAGAAAAAATTTCTACGACAAGTTCAGAACAAAGCTCAGGAACAGAAGAAATAAGTATTGCAATTGATAACGTTTCAAAAAACATTTATAATATTTCTGCAGAATTAGAAAAAAGTAAAAAAGCGTTGAAAGATCAATCAGAGACTTCTAAAGAACTCACTACCAGCTCAGAAAAATTATCAGAAGTTTCAGAAAATCTTTTTGAAAAAATTAAATTTTTCAAAATTTAATAAAAAAGCGAATCCAAAAGGATTCGCTTTCATTATATATATTTTTTTATTTATATTCCTACTGCAAATTTTAAACTCATCGCCATATTAGAAATATCAAAATCGATTAAATCTTCAAGTTCTTCTCCAAAAGCATGAAAATCTAACTGTAATTGAACTATGTGTAAGTTTATTCCAACGCCAAAAGTTCCTTTCCATGATTCTGATTGTCCGAAATATTCAACGCCTCCAAAGAAAGGAATCATTAAAATTCTACCTTCTGCAAAAACTCCATAATCTAAATTTCCAGATTCTAAAGAATATTCAGCAAAAGGAATAAAATCAAATATTATAGGAAGTCTGAAAAAAGCGTTTACATATAAATCTTCGAAATCTAATCCTGCTTCTTCATTAAATCGAATATTTTTAAGTGCAACACCAAACGAAGATTTTCTATTTTTCCCTGAAACAAAACCTATATCTATTCTTTCATCCCCATTTTCAATAAGATCTTCAATTAATTCCTCTGTTTTTTCAGAATAAAGATCATATCTACTTGAAGGATTTAATCTTGAGTATAAATTTGCATAGCTATCAAAAAAAGTATAATTAACAGATACTGCGAAATCTCTATTTCTTAAAGAAAAAATTCCACCCATTTCTGCATAATTCTTTGAAAAATCCGAATGAGTCGCTAATCCAACATTAAAAAATTTAAGATTACCTAAAACTTTAGCACTGAAATTATTTACATCTTCAAAAACATCTTCAAAATTAATTTCTTCGTCTGAATACATATCTAAATTAGTTAAATAAAATTGCCCTCCAATTTCTAAAAGAACCCTATTAGAAAAATTCACAAGTGCAGGATTCCTTTGATAATCCCAAGAAGAAAAAGGAATTGCAAAAGATGCTACAGTTAAAACAACAATAAATAATAATACTAAATGTTTTTTCATTTCATCCACCTCTTTTTTTAAATTATTTTGACGTTACCTGCTAGTATAATGAAATAATAACATAAAATTCAATAAATTACAACTTAATTTTTGTTATAGTTTCTATAAATTTCTTAAAAATAGGATGTGGGTTATCCAATTTTGAGCTGTATTCGGGATGAAACTGAACACCAACGAAAAATGGGTGATTATAAATTTCAACAGCCTCTACAAAATCTGATTTCCCGCTTACTCGCAATATATTATCGTCTATATTTTCAGAAAATATAGTTTTATATTTCTCATAATTCACTTCATATCTATGACGATGTCTTTCATCTACAAAATTTTTCTGCTCATAAATTTCATAAAGTTTTGTTCCTTTAACTATTTCTGTTTTTTGAATACCTAATCTCATTGTTCCGCCTATATTTAATATTTTTTTCTGTTCTTCCATGATATCTATTACAGGATTTATAGTTTCAGGATCAAACTCTGAAGAATTTGCATTCTCAATTTTTGAAACATTCCTTGCAGATTCAATCACCATAACTTGCATACCTAAACATATTCCTAAAATAGGCATGTTATTTTCTCTTGCAAATTTTACTGCTTTTATTTTTCCCTCAACACCTCTTTTGCCGAATCCGCCAGGAATTATGATTCCATCAAATTTTGTCAAAGTTGATTTTATACCTTCTTCATCTAATTCTTCTATCATTTCAGAATCAACTAATTCAGGTTTTTTTACTCCACATAAAAATATACTCTCCATAATACTCTTATAAGCATCATCAGTTCCAAGATATTTTCCAATCAAAGCAATTCTTAAATTTTTAAAAGTTCTTGGGCAAGTCCAATTCAATTTATCCGCAACGCTTAAATCTAAAACTTTAGCTATTAATTTATGAACATCCATTTTATGCAAAGTCTCAGGAACTTCGTATATGTTATTTAAATCAGGAAGATTTATAACATAATCAGATTTAACACCTGCAAAAAGCGCTATTTTTTCTATTGCAGAAATTTCTATTGCTCTTTCTGTTCTTATAACAAGCATATCTGGATGAATTCCAATTCTTCTTAATAATTGAACAGACTGTTGGGTAGGTTTTGTTTTAAACTCATTTGTAACAGCGAGATAAGGCACAAAAGTAACATGTATAAACATAAAGTTCTCTCTACCTTTTTCCATAGAAAGTTCTCTAACCGCTTCAAGAAAAATTTCGCCTTCAATATCTCCTACTGTCCCCCCTATTTCAATTAATAGTAAATCTGTATCGATTGCTTCTATTCTTTCCTTAACTTCTTCTGTTACGTGAGGCACCATTTGAACTGTTCCTCCAAGATATTTGCCTTCTCTTTCTTTTTCAATAACGGTTTTATAAATCTGGCCTGCGGTAAGACTATTTTGTTTTTTCATATCTATCCCTAAAAATCTTTCATAATGTCCTAAATCAAGATCAGCTTCATAACCATCAGCAGTTACAAACACTTCCCCATGTTGATTTGGATTCATAGTACCCGCATCTACATTTAAATATGGATCCACTTTTAAAGAATTAACTTTAATACCCGATTCTTTCATAATTTTACCGACAGAAGCAGAAACAACCCCTTTTCCTATTCCACTTAAAACTCCTCCGGTTACTATTATGTATTTATTTGCCATAACTCTCCTCCTTACCATTAAAAAGAGGGAGCAAAAGCTCCCCCGTTATTTCGGTTATTCTTCGTCTTCTATTTCTAATTTTTTTGCAAGACCATCTACTAAATCTTCAACAATTTTAATCGACTCGAGATCTTCATCTTCTATACTAATTCCTAATTCAGACTCAAAAGCCATTGTCAAATCTACAAGTTCAAGAGAATCAGCATCAAGATCTTCTGTAAAAGACGCATCTAAAGTCACATCTTCTTCTTCAACATTAAGTGTTTCAACGATAACCTCTTTTACTTTTGCAATTAATTCCTCTCTTGTCATGATTTCAGCCTCCTTAATTTTTGCAACTGCATTTTTATAATTTCGAGTCAATTATAATAACTTTAAGGCATAATGTCAAGTATTTTTTTTATTTTTTATTTTCTTATTAAAAAGGCCTTTTAAACCATTAATTCCAAGGATTTATAGCATCAAAATCTTCAGAAATTGTAATATAAAAACTCACTGTAACATCTCCGTCTATTTCTGCCGCTACATCACTTCCAAATTTCTCGGCAATCTCATCATTTGTTATAACTATTATGTGTGAATATACTAAATTGCCATCTTCAAGAGTTAATGAAAGATCTTCTTGAATACTTATTATTAATTCTCCAAAAAAGTCAAAATCTTGAATAATTAATTCGAAATTTTTTATTACAACATTTCCATCTTCATCAATAGTACCTTCTCCAGAAGGATCATTTCCATATAAAAGATTCCAATCAAAATTACCCAATAAATCTTGTTCACCTATTGTTAACACTGCTTCATCCATACCTTTAATATAATAATGTTCCCCTATAGTAAAAGCTGTTATACCTAATTCTTCAGCAATTTTTTCTTCAATATCTGGTATAAATCTTGCAGGAACACCTTCTACATCCATCATTATAACAAAATCATCATATGTTCCTTCAATATTTTCAATTTTCAATTCAAAATTTGCTGTTATTTCTACCGCATTTCCTGGCATTGTATAATCATAAGTTTCAATTGTACTTAATTCTATTTCTCCTATTGTCCAATTAACAAACTTATATCCTTCATTTGCTGTTGCTGTTATTGTTGCTGTTTCTCCTAATTCATAATTTCCTGCTCCTGTTACTTCTCCACCTTCTGCAGGATTTGCTGTTACTGTTAATGCGTATTTTACTTTAGAAAAATTTGCTGTTATTTCTACCGCATTTCCTGGCATTGTATAATCATAAGTTGCACTTGTACTTAATACTGTTTCTCCTATTGTCCAATTAACAAAATTATATTCTGCATTTGGTGTTGCTGTTATTGTTGCTGTTTCTCCTAATTCATAATTTCCTGCTCCTGTTACTTCTCCACCTTCTGCAGGATTTGCTGTTACTGTTAATGCGTATTTTACTTTAGAAAAATTTGCTGTTATTTCTACCGCATTTCCTGGCATTGTATAATCATAAGTTGCACTTGTACTTAATACTGTTTCTCCTATTGTCCAATTAACAAAATTATATTCTGCATTTGGTGTTGCTGTTATTGTTGCTGTTTCTCCTAATTCATAATTTCCTGCTCCTGTTACTTCTCCACCTTCTGCAGGATTTGCTGTTACTGTTAATGCGTATTCTGCTTTTTCGTTAATTTGAATGCTGCCTTCAATTACAGGCGGAAGATTTCTTTTTCTAACTATTTCTGTTCCGTCCACTTCTACTTTTACTATTAAAATTCTCCAATAATATGTTTGATCGTAATTGAAACTATTTTCATTAAAAGTATGATTTATATATACTGGATCTGATATGTTTTTTATGTTAATAGAAACTTTGTCTTCTTTAACTTTTGTAAGACTACTTTTATTAGTTCCAAACCTTATTTCATAAAAAATATCAAAAGTTAGGTCATCGGTTACATTTGAAAACTCTGGAGGAATATCTGTTAATTGACTTTTTACACTTAACAAAACTTCCTGTGGATCATCTAAAACCTCTACTGAATTTGGGCTTTCAAGAGTTATAGTGAGTTTCGCAGAAGGTCCTCCCGGAACACATGACACTAATAAAAACGCTAGCGTTAATACACTTAATAGAACAAAAATTTTCTTCATAGTTTTTCCCTCCTTAAAATATGTTTAAATTAATTTTTATTAAAAACCTGCAGCTAAGTTTATTTTTAACGATAATCCATTTACATCTAATTGGTTAAAAAAGTTTTCATTTGATAATCCTATTCCCGCATATATTTCAGCAAGGTGTAAATTTAATCTAAATCCTAAAGATGAATGCCATATATCATTTTTATTTTCAACACCCAAATAAAATGGTAAAAATATTAATCTACCTTCAGCAACAACTCCATAATTTATATCAATATTTTCTGAAAAAATTGCTTCCACATAAGGTGTCCAATTAAGTAAAAAAGGTATTGTTATAAACGCTGATGCTTTTAAAGGGTAATTATATTCTTTACTTATTGGATTTATATTATAAAAATCTTCATCAAATTCCTGAACATTTTCTTCTTCTTCAGAATTAATTAAATCATCAAGTAAATTATCTGAGGTAAATTCAAACTCTTTGTTTATAACATATTCCCACAACAATAAAGCCGGTCTTAAGTTTATATTATTAACTGCAAATCCCCAATTTGGAGTATTTCTTTTTTCACCATATACAAATCCTACATGAAGTAAATGAGCCGCTAAATCTATTTGTTCTAATATCATTTCTTGGTCAATGTATTCCAAATCATCTATATGAAAAGTAGAATAAACGGGTATGTTCACTTCAACTTTTGCATTTACTTCTGGATCACTTGTCAATAATTCATATGAATAACTCGCATCTTTATCAGAAACAAGTATAGGAAGTTTCAACCCATATTTTACTCCCAAAGAAATTTTATTAAATCTTAAAGATCCATAAACTCCTGCCTCAAAATCTACGTTTAATTTTTGATTTTTAGTTCCTTCAAAATCTATCACATTACCTTCACCATCAACATTCCCATATGCTAACAAGCTAAACAAATCATTTGGCACTGAAAATTTTGCGTCTATATCAACATTTCCGTAAACCCCTAATCTTATGATTCCTAAATCAAGTAAAAGGTGTGCTGGTGTTTGGTTAAATAAAGATAAATTAAAATCATTTCCATCAAGTTTTGTATGTAATTCTGGAATGTTTATAACGTATACTGAATCTTCTCTTATTTTTTCAAATTCATTCCAAAAACTAAATAAATTTTGATTTAAAACTAAATCAGTAGAAAGTCCTAATTCAAGAAAAAATCTGCTCCTATAATCAAATAATGCGGGATTTAAATTGTGATTCCAAGCTCTAAATGGATACGAAAATAACATCGAACTCAATATAATTATAGACAATACGAATAAAATTAATTTTTTAGTCATCTTTACCCCTCCTTTCATTGATTTATTTCAATGCTGTAATTTATATCTGTAACTAAAGTTATAAAAATATCATTAAATAATATTTGTCCCGAATAATTCAATTGATGTTCTCCTTGAGGTAAACTTATTTTTATTTCAAGATCAAAAACAGATTCTTCATCTTTATTCATTTCTTCAATTATAATGTCTAAAAATTCTTCCAAAGAAATTGATATTTCTCCCTCTCCATCAAAAGACGCGACAATTTCATTTTCAGTTATAGTTTCTTTAATAACTATTCGAGGAGTTATTCCTAAATCATTTTCAACACTAAATTCAATTTTCAAATTTTTCAACCATTCGGCATAATTTAAATTATCTCCAGCTGCTTCTTTTATTATAGAAATTAAATTAAAAGCTTCTTCTTCGGTACTTAAAAACTCATTTAATTTTATATCATAAAAAGCTTCACCTTCACCTACTATAAATTTTAAAGGTAATTCCACATTTAAATCATAAATAATATTCATTTCTTCTAATTGTGCCGTATCAATTTCTGATAAATAAATATTCAATTTATCTATAACAGGATTTACAGTGATTTCTAAATTCTCTCCTTGAAGATTTATAAAATTATTTATCAAATTTGTTATAAAAGTTGTTATGTTTAAATTTTGAGAATTGTTTTCTTCTGAAATATTTATAGTCAAAATTTCAGTAGAAGTAAATGTTTCTTGTAAATCTTCTTCAGTATATGTGAAATTAGCTTCAATAGAAATATCCGCTTCAAGTTCTATAGGAATATTTTCAAATTCAAATAAAACATTTGAGTTTAATGTATCTATAGAAATATTTTTAAAATTTTCCAAAATTTCCATATAATCATCAATATTTTCAACAAGTTCATTTAAAGAAAAAGTTATAGGTTCTTCAAAAGTAAAGTTTTTCAAGCCTATAGCCCCTAATTCAAGATTAGATACATTTACAGTTGTTTCAAAACCAAATTTTTCTTCAAAATCTTTTAAGTTAAAATTATTTATTGTTAATGTGTTGTTTTCTTTATCTAAACCTACTACATCTGCCGTTATTAATATAGCAATTTCATTTGTTTCTTCAAAATTTAAAATCTCATCATTAAAACTTATTTTAATTTCTTCTTCGACAGAGGATTTAAAAGTTTTTGTCTGCTCAATATCCATAAGATTTATATTTAAAATAATATCTAAAGGAAGATTATTTTGATAATTCATAGCTATTTCAAAATTATCTATAGTTACAAAAGATAAATTACTTGCAAGTTCTCCTAATCCTAAATCTACCAAATTAAAAGTTTCATTAATACCAATATCTAAATCAATATCTTCAGGAAGAGTTATTACTAATTGTTCAAAAATTAAATTTTCTAAAACAGGTTTAACCTCTAAATTATCTAAATCTTGATTTTTTATTTCTAAATCAATTTCAGTTAATTCTATTTTTATAATAGCATTTTCGAAAATTTCTATACCACTTAAATCTGCGGTTGCTTTGTTGAAAGGAACATTATAGATTACTGGCATACCTTGTTCAGTATTTGTTGATTCAAAAGTAATTTCGCCAGTAATATTAAAATCAATTTTATCTTCATCATAAAGAATATCGATAGAAGAACCTTCTTCAAATTTTGCATAAATAATATTTTCAGGTAGAGTTTCTTCTATTGGATCTATTTCTAATTTTAATCCTTCAACTTTTTTTATTGTAGCTCCATCATTAAAAGAAGCATTAATGTATATAGTATTTTCATCAAGATATCCTGGCGTAACTTCTACTCTAAAAAATATTTCAAAATCATTTGAAAGCTTTACATCATCTAAAGGTATGTTAATAACTTTTTCCGTTTGATCTAAATAAATATTTTCGTTTACATAGCTTTTTCTTAAAGCAAATTTTTCGGTAGTATTATCCCAAATATTTATAGCGGTAACTTTTATAGTAGAAGTACCTATAGGATCTTTAAATCTAACTTTAACTTCTAAAGATGCCATATCAAAAGTTACATAATCATATAAATCTAAATTTACAGGTATTCCTGGTAAAGGAAGTTCTTTTGTCGAAGGTACTGATTGATATTCAAAACTCATTTCTTCGTCAAAACCGTCTATCAAATCTGATATGTTTGGAATTTCAAAGAAATTTCCTGTTCCAGAAAAATTAAAATCTGGTAGTTGTTCTTTCAAGTCAATAGCAGGAATTTCTGGAGTCACTCCCAAATCTATCGAAAGAAAATCTTCGATGTTAAATTCATTTTGTTCATCTCCAGCCAAATCTTTTATGAGCTCATTAAAGTTGATAGTATCTTCTAAATTAAATAAAATTGATATAGGATCTCCAAAATTAAGCAATTCTTGTAAAGTTTCATCATCTTTTACGAGATCATCAAAAAAATCTTTCATCTCAAAAGTAATATTTCCCAAAGGTACTTTTACAGTTGGATTTGTAAGAAGATTAATTTCTTGTACTACACATGAACTCAAAGTCAAAAGAACGAATAGAAAGAACACAACATAAATTTTTCGAACTTTCATTTTTCCCACCTCCATAATATTTTAAATTTTATTAATATATAAGTTACACTTAATTATATCATAAATCAAATAAATATTATGTGTCTTAAGATACATTTTAAAAATATTTTCAATTATTAAAGTTTGAAAGTTGGAATGCTGGAATGTTGGGCAGGAAAAGCGTTTAAATAATGAAAAGTGAAAAGTGGCAAGTGACAAAATTTTTTTATTATAATGTTTTGACGGTAAATATGGATTTTAAAGTTGGTC
>CAYZNB010000031.1:4360-23327 GCA_964478535.1 uncultured Thermotogaceae bacterium | reverse complement strand
AAATTTTTTTATATTTTGGAGATTTTATATGAATATTAAAATAGTTCGAATAACCCAAGAAAATTATAATAAGTTTGATGACATGGTTTGCTGGAGAATAAAAGGTAAAGAAAAAGGTGAAAAAACATCATCAGAAGAAACTTTTTTATCTGAAGAAAATAAAAAAAATCTCCAAAATAAAAATCTTTATGTTTTTGCATTAGAAAAAGATTCTAAATATATAGGTTGGATTTCTTTAATTTATATGCCGAAAATAGGACTATGGAAAAATGGAATTCTTTTTATTGATGAATTATGGGTATCTCCAGAATATCGCAACAATGGATTTGCACAAATATTAATGGATAAAGCAAAAGAATTAAAAAAAGAGCTTAAGGCTATAAAAATTAGACTGTATGTAGATACAAATAATAAATCTGCCATTAATTTATATGAAAAAAATGGACTTAAAAAATTTGGAGAAACTTTTTTTATGCAAGAATAAAAAAATTATGAAAATGTATATAAAAATAGCCTACAAAAATTAGCTAATAAGTTTTTTTCAAATCACTAAATTTCATTTGTTTAATTAAATAAGTTTACTCATGTTTTCAGACTTTTTTATTAAAGAGAATTAAAAAGTTTTAGTAAATCATTTCCCCAATTTACAGAATAATTATAGCCTTCAATGTTATTATGTTGCATTTTTATAATAAAAGCATTCGATGTAGCTGTAATTAATTGATAACAAATTTTTCTTTTCTTTCCTTGAAGGCTTTCATCTAAAGAGTTTTGATAACCTTTTTTAAAACTCTTATTCATATTCCATAACACATACTCAAATTCATTATGACCGTAAAAAACCCTATCTGAATCAATAATAGCACTAATTTCCCAAATATTTTTTTCATTTTTATTTATTATGATATTTGGCTCCCATAAATCATTATGAACGAGAGAAGGTTTAATATCCGCATTAAATAATTCTTTATTATTATAAATTATTTTTTTGAGATCATTAATATAGTTTTTTTCAAAAATATTATACGAAGTCACCTTTTCTATAATTTCGTCAACATAATCAACAATAAAATCATACCAATATTTATATTTCTTCATTTCTCCATTTTTTGAAGGCCAACCAAAAGTTTTAGATTTAATATCATGTATTTTTCTAGTATAAAAACCTAGCTTTTCATAGATAAAAGATTTTTCATTTTCTTCTAAACTTATTTCACTCATCGCAAAACCCTCAATGTATTTTAATATCAAATATTCTCTATTAATGATATTGCAGTTTAAATTTTCATATAATACTTTTGAAGTTGGAATATTATTTTTATCAAATATTTCACATATATTTTTTTCAATTTTCATCATATTTTTTTCATAATTAAATAGCAAATCTTTATTTTCGGGGGCAATTCTAATTATATATTTATTTTCAGGATATTTAGTTTTAAAAAAATATGTAGTATTAAATAATCCGCCTTTTAAAAGTTTGATTTCAGAGATTATTATATCTTTTCCTAAAAAATCAAATATTATTTTTTTAATATCTTTTAAATCTATTTTTTTGCAAACATTAGATTCAAGCATTTTTTCCTCCATAAAATATTTTCATTTTATTTTCAACAAGTCCAATAATTGCTAAAAGAGAATTTTCTGATGGACTTGAACCATTCAATATTATGTCCGCTTTCCATTTTGTGGGTTCCACAAATTCATCGTGTCTATAACGAACCATATCCAAATATACGTTAGAAATTTCATCAAAATTAAGGCCCCAAGACATATTTCTGCGAAGTCTTCTTACAATTCTTTCGTCAGAAAGGCAATCAATATATAATTTTAAATCCAATCTTGAATAAATTTCTTTATCCCATAATGTTAATAAACCTTCTATAATTACAATATTATAATTATCTTTTAATGAGTGAAACAAATCTTTTTTAAATTGCAAAAGATTTACTGAATTTGGATGATTGTCATCAGTATACATTTTTCCGTTGATAGGAGATTCAACATAAGGGCGATTTTTTTCAGGTTTAAAATAATCATCCATATGCAATGTTTTTATAGTATAATTTGAAAGAAACTTTTCTAATTTGCCACAAAAAGTCGTTTTTCCACTAGCACTACCTCCAGCAATTCCAATTAATAATGGTTTTTTCATAATTTTCACCCCATAAAATAGTAGGTATTTTCAAAATCTATAAGGATATCTTCTTAGTTTTTGAAACATTCAAATAAAAAAATTACTTTTTCAATTAATTAGGAAATAAAAAAAGGTTTATAGAAGTTGTAATTCTAGGAAAAATTCAGATTGAAAGTTAAACTAAATAAAACATTTAATAAATTAGGGCGATCGAATTGAATCGCCCTAATTTTTATATAGTGTTTTCTTTTGTAAATTTGACTATTTCTTCAAGAGTTGTGAAAGCTAATGCTGTAACAGTATCTGCTGCTCCGTAATAAACGGCTATTTTTCCTGTTTTTTCATCGTAAAGAGCGGAACATGGAAACACAACATTTGGAACGTCTCCAACACACTCATAAAAGGTTTGTGGAGATAATACATAAGGTCTTGTTCTATATTTTATTAACCATGGTTTTTCTTTATCTAATATAGCACTTCCCATATGATAAACATATCCATTACATGACGTTAAAACTCCATGGTATAATAAAAGCCACCCTTCATCAAATTCTATGGGGATTGGTCCAGCTCCAACCTTTGTACTTTGCCATGCACTACCTTCTAATCCTGTTGTAGACATAACGTGTCTATGTTTTCCCCAATGAATTAAATCTGGACTTTCGCTATAAAATATATCTCCAAAAGGTGTATGGCCGTTATCACTTGGTCTGCTTAACATTGCAAATTTTCCATTTATTTTTCTTGGAAATAAAACTCCGTTTCTATTAAAAGGAAGAAATGCATTTTCTGTTTGATAAAATGTTTTAAAATCATAAGTGTATCCTACACCTATCGTTGGCCCGTGATACCCGTTGCACCATGTGATATAATATTTATCTTCTATTTTACATATTCTTGGATCATATTTATAAGCTGATTTTCCAACTTCAGAATCAGTTAAATCTGCTGATATAAAATTAATTGGTTCATGTTCTATTTTCCAATTAATTCCATCTTTTGAAAATCCCGCGTGTATATCCATTTCTCTCGCTTTATTATCGCATCTGAAGATTCCGGCAAAACCATCTTCAAATTCAATCGCAGCACTGTTAAAAATACTGTTTGATGATGGTATGGCATCTCTTTTTATAACGGGATTTTTTGAAAATCTCCACATAACTTCATTACTATTTGTTGGTTTATCTTCCCAAGGAATTTTTTTCATTTTTGCCTCCATTAAAAAAACACTTTATAACTTTTTACTTCAAATGGTTTTATAGAAAATGCAAATTCAAATTCATCGAAATTAATTTCCTTAATTTCTTTTTCCATTAAATCGCATTCGTATATTTTTTTGATTTTAGAATTTAATTTTACTTTTACTGAATCATTTGCATTTGAATATTCATAAAATCTCAAAATAAATGCGTCATCATCTTCTGCTTTTTTTACTGTATCCAAAATTGTAGAAGTTTCTTCTACGTTTACAAAAGACATTTTATCTTCTAAAATTCCTTTTTTATCTGAAATTTTCGCAGATAATGGATAATTTAATTCGTAAGATTCTTTTGCTGTTCCAGCTTCATACCAGCTTCCTTTATGTGGCATTATACTGTAAACAAAATTATGAATTCCAATATCGGCATTTGGATCAGGTTCAATTCCAGATTTTATAAGTGTGATTCTCATATTGTTATCTTTTATATCATGACCATATTTACAATCGTTCATGATACTAACGCCATAATTTCTTTCAGAAAGGTCTACCCATTTTTGAGCAACTGTTTCAAATTTAGCATAATCCCAGCTGGTATTCCAATGTGTATTTCTTTCAACGTTTCCAAACTGTATTTCATAAGTCGCTTTTGTACTTCTAACATTAACAGGAAATAACGCTTTAAGCAATACCTGATGTTCATTCCAATCAACGTGTGTATCAAAATCAATTCTTCTTTTATTTCCATAAACAATCATTTTTTGATTTATTTTAGAATTTAAAAGTTTATATGAAAGATTTATAACAACTTTGTCGGGGCCATTTTCAATTATTTCCATTTTTTCTAAATTATCTACTTCATAAACTTTTTCTTTATGATAAATGTCTATATCCCAAGCATCAAAAGACATTGGTCTGTCTTCAAAAGTTTGAAGAACGTTAGCTTTTGCATTTTCTGGTAATACTTCTCTTTTGGCCTCTTTATCGTAAATAGAAGTTATTTGTCCTTTTTCATTTAGCTTTATTGTATAAAATTTATTTTCTATACCGTTGTTGTTTACTGTTACAGTGTTTTCGAAAGTTGATTGTTTTCCTTCAATTATTTTAAAAGTTTTATAGCCCATTGAAGGAATTTTCTGTACATTCACTCTCAATTTGTCGTTTGCCTTTTTAATTAAAAGTTCGTTGTTATTTTCATCAACTATTATTTTACCTTCTAATTCATCTGTATAGTCAATATAAATTTCTCCATCTCTTTCCCAAGGTAATGAATTGAAAACGGTAAGTTTTAATCCTTCAATGTTTATGTTATCTGTTATATTTTCTAAAGAATAATTTAATAATTTTTGCCCATTTTCAAATAATTCTTCGAATTCTTTTTCGCTGTCTTCATAAACTTCGTGAATTGAAGAACCTGGAAGAATGTCATGGAATTGATTTCTCAACAAAATTTTCCATGCTTCGTTTATATCTTCTTGACAATATAGCGCATTTAATTTTTTGTTTGATATACCGTTAAACAACTCTATATCATGTAAAAGTATTTCGCTTTTTCTGTTGTTTCTTTTTGTTTTTCCTTGTGAAGTGTAAGTGCCTCTATGATATTCAAAATATAATTCTCCATCAATTGTAGGAAGTTTATATTTTCCTTCAACTTTATTTTCCAATCTTTCAAAAAATGGTTCCGCTTTTCCAAATTCAACTTCTGGTATATTTGGTAATTCTTTCATTTTTTTACCTGCTTCTATCATTTCTTTTGTAGGGCCGCCTCCGCCATCTCCCCATCCAAAAGCTATAAGAAGTTCGTCATTAATATCTTTTTGATTATAATTGTCCCAAATTCCTTTTACGCTTTTAGGAGTTAATTTTCCGTTGTAAGTGTAAAATTGTGCGCCGTGCTCGTCTGGTGTAGTTATAAAATGTGTTAAAACTTCTGTTCCATCTATACCTCTCCAATTGAAAGTATCGTATGTAGGTCTGTTGTACTGATTCCAGCTTATTTTTGTAGTCATAAAATATTTTAATCCGCTTTTTTTAATTATTTGAGGTAAAGCCCATGAATAACCGAAAACATCTGGAAGCCATAATATTTTGCTTTCTATTCCAAATTCTTCTTTCATAAATCTTTGCCCAAATAAAAATTGACGTACTAAAGATTCTCCTGACGGAACATTACAATCGGCTTCTACCCACATTCCACCTGTAACTTCCCATTTGTTTTCTTCAATTCTACTTTTTATATTTTCATAAATTTCAGGATAATCTGTTTTTATATAATCATAAAGTTGAGGTTGACTTTGAAGAAATTGATATTCTTCATATTGATTCATTAAATGGTTTACAGTAGAAAATGTTCTTGAAGATTTTTCTCTTGTGTGTTTCAATCTCCACAACCACGCAACATCAATATGAGAATGACCTATTGCAATTACTTTAGGTTTGTTTTCTCCGTTAGATTTGTAATTAATTAATTTTTCTTTTAAATTTTCATTTGCTTTTTTTACATCTTCATAAAATTCTTTTGTTCCGGTTCTTCTAAAATCTATTAATTTTAAAGAATTGTCTAAAAAGTTTATCAAATTGTTTCTATCAAAAGAATTTTCTTCTAATTCCAATATAGTTTGAAGTACTGTAGCTGTTCTATAAAAATAATCTTCTGTATCTCGATTAATTTTTACAGCTTTTGCTTCGGAAAATAAATTATTTTTGTTATTAACTCCACTGAAAGATTTAATATAAACATCGATTTTACCATCAATTATCCATTCAGGTTTTATATAAACTTCATAATGATTTATATCTAATCCCTGAACAGGTTTTTCATTGATGAAAATTAGAGATTCTGTTCCAGATAATCCCCCTAAATCACCTTTTCCAATATTAAAATATAATGCAATATCTTCATTACCCCATTCAGCAGGTATCATTATTTCTTTTTTAAACCAAAATGTTTCGTCTTTATTACCCCATCTATCTCCTATTTTAAAAGTATCCCAGTTTTCTTTTTTTATATCTTTTATATTTGATTCTTTTGTATTACAATTAACAAATTTCATAGTTTCTAAATTCAACGTTTTTTCATAAATGTGTTTCTTTAATTCTTCAATATACTTCCTTGATTTGTCTGTCGTAAAATACATACTACACCTGCCTTTTTTATTATAATGCTTTCGTTGAATCTCTTATTATTAATTTAGTTGGATAATAAATTTGATTTATTATTTTTGAGTCTAAATCTTCGTTGTTTTTTAATTCGATTTTTTTCAAAAGAAGAATTCCAGCATGATAACCTAATTTTTCCGGAAATTGTGCTACAGTTGTTAAGGGAACTTCCAAATGTTTAACGACATCTTTATCATCAAAACCAATTAATGAAAAATCTTTTGGTATTTTTAAATTTTTGATTCTAGCCATTTTTACAATATGAAGCGCAATATAATCATTAAGAGACACTACTGCTGTAATTTTATTTTTTGTGATATATTCAAATAATTCTTCATAAAATTTTTCTTCTTTATTTTCAAATTCATTATAAGAAAAAATAAACAAATCATCTTCTTCAAATCCATAATCTTTCATAGCATTTTTATATCCTAAAATCCTATCTTCTATACTACTTGTCATTGAAAATCTGTTTTTTATAAATGCTATTCTTTGATGTCCAAGATCAATTAAATGTTTTGTTGCTTTAAATGTTCCATCGATATTATCTGACATAACTACATCGGTTTCACAACCTTGTAATCTCCTGTCTACAAGCACAAAAGGAAACCCTTCTTCTTTTAAATCAGAAATAGCGTTACTATCCTTTTGGTCTTCAGCAGGCATGATAACCATTCCAGCAACGCCTTCGTTTTTTAATTTTTGAATATTTTCTGCTTCTTTCTTATATTGTTCGTTGCTGTTCATAAAAGTTATAGTGTAACCATTGTTGTGAAGTGCAGATTCTACACCATTTAAAATTCTTGATTCAAGCTCATCTGTACAATCGTTAAGTAAAACTCCTATACAATTATTATTTTTCCTTTTTTTGCTGTTTTTTTCAAAAACAAAAGTTCCAGCACCCTGAACTCTGTATAAGTAACCTTCGTGGACTAAATCTTGAATAGCTCTTCGTATAGTTTGACGACTAACATTTAATTCAACGCACAAAGATCTTTCAGTAGGAATAACTTCTCCCGACTTAAATTCTCCCGTTTTTATTTTTTTTAACAAAAACTCTTTTATCTGAATATATAAATGTTTTCCGTTTTTTTCCATATATTTCTCCCCCGTCAAAATTATTTTTTCTTTAATGTTATCAAAAAAAAACATATTTGTCAATACCAATTTTTATAAAAATAAAAAATTGGTATTTTAATTGTATTTTTAGTTTTTTAATGATTATTTTTGTTTTTTTGGACTTATTTAAGCTAAATCGACCAAAAACGAGTTTTTTGTTACTGAAATAAAAAGGTTGTTGACATAATTGTTTAGATTATGGTACAATATTGGTAATCAAAATTGGTAATAATAAAAAATACATTTTAAAAAATAGGTTATTACCAATATAAAAATATAATCCAAACAAAGGGGGTATGTTTGTGAACAAAAAAACGCATAAGTTTTTTTTAGTTTTTATAGTTTTTCTTTTTTTATCAACATTTTTATGGAGCGCTTATAGCGAAGCACCTATGTTGAAAGAAAGGGTTCAAAATGGAGCACTTCCAACAGTTGAAGATAGGCTTCCTGAAAACCCTAAAGTTATAAAGACTACAGAAAGCATTGGGAATTACGGTGGAACATTGAACATTGCAAGAGGTAATGAAATGAGAGCTTTAATGGTTGAGTACGCTTTAGAATCTTATCCTAACCCTTCTTTTGATGAAAATCTTGTTGAAGGAAATATTATTGAAAGCTGGGAAGTTTTAGATGAAGGAAAAAGATTTATTTTCAACATAAGAAAAGGCTTGAGATGGAGTGACGGTCATTATGTAACTACTGAAGATGTTAGATTCACATTTGAAGATATTTATAGCAATACAGATGTTCAAGCTTTCTTTCCAAATTGGTTAATGAGAAATGGAGAAAGAGTTAAATTAACTATAGTTGATGAACACACATTTGAATTATCTTTTAATGAATCTTACGGCTTGTTTTTACTTCAACTTCAATCTATAGCAAGAGGTAGCCATCATGGTCTTTTTAATCCTTCGCATTATTTGAAAGATTATCATTTAAGTTATACTTCTTTGTCTGAACTAATGCCTCATCTTGAAAAAGAAAAATTGTCCGAAGACCAATGGGGAGAATTATTCAGAAGAAAATGGCAATCGTCTGAATGGGAACATAGAAAAGATATTGGTTATCCTGTTTTAGAACCATGGATTGTTGTTGCAAAACCTTCGGATAATGTGGTTATTTACGAAAGAAATCCTTATTATCATAAAGTGGATGAAGCAGGAAATCAACTTCCATACATAGATAGAATAAGATACGAGTCAATTGGAAATCAAGAAATGTTGAACATGAAAATCATTTCTGGAGAAGTTGATTTTACAATAAACACTTCTTTAGGTAACTTAGCATTATATAAAGAAAACGAAAGAAACGGTGGTTATGAAACGCTTTTAGTTCCTTTAACAAGTATTAATACAAACGCTTGTTATTTCCCTAACTTAACCTTAGATGATGATACATGGAGATTAGTTATGGGTAATCCTAATTTCAGACACGCTTTATCTTATGCAATAGATAGAGAAGAAATAAACGAACTAATATATTACGGTTTTGGTACGCCTTCGCAAGCATCTGATGCTCCTGGTTCTCCATTTGTAGAACCTGATTTTAGAGAAGCTTTTGTTGACTATAACCCAAGACTTGCAAACAAAATATTAGATGAAATGGGTATGGATAAAAGAGATAGAAATGGTTGGAGATTAGCTCCTAACGGTCAACCTTTTACATTAAATATAGAGTTTTTTAGAGTTAATGAAAATTTAGTTCCTGCAACAGAGTTAGTAGCAAGTTATTGGCAAGCAATTGGTATAAATACAAATATGAGAGTTATTGATGGCGGCTTATGGTATCAAAGACAAGGTGCAAACAACACAACTATGTCTGTATGGCATGAAGACGCTTCAAGACCCGGAAATCCATTTTTCTTCTTCGTTCCTTATGAATCTATAAACTGGGGTCCAAATTGGAAAAGATGGTATGAAACAGATGGAAAAGAAGGCGAAGAACCTCCGCTTGAAGTTAAACAGCTTTTTGATTATTACGAAGAATTTTTAACTACTCCTTCAAATGATAGAAGAATTGAATTAGGTAAAAAAATATTAGAATCTCAATCAAGAAATTTATGGGTTATTGGTACTGTAAACAATGTTCCCGTACCTGTTATAGTAAATAAAAATTTGAGAAATGTCAAAAATGGATTATGTCCACAATGGGGTCCTTCTATGGCAGAACAGTATTATTTTAAATAGAAATACATTCCGGCCGTAGTCAATCTACGGCTGGATTTAAATTGAGGTGACATAAAATTGTTTAGTTATATTATATCGAGAGTTCTTCAAATGATTCCTATTTTATTTGCTATTTCAATTATAAGTTTTATAATAATAGAACTTCCTCCTGGAGATTATTTAACTTCAAAAATTGCTCAATTAAGTCAAGAGGGTGGAGCTATTTCTCAATCAGAACTTGAAAATTTGAGACAGCAATACGGCTTAGATAAACCTGTTACTCACAGATATTTTATTTGGATAACTAATATTTTATTTAGAGGAGATTTTGGAAGATCTTTTAAATATAATAAACCTGTTTCTGAAGTAATTGGTCAAAGATTGCTTTTAACTGTAATAATTTCAGTTACAACACTTATATTCGTCTGGGTCGTGGCAATTCCTATTGGAGTTCTTTCAGCCACAAGACAATATTCTCTTTTTGATCATTTTGCAACATTTTTTGGATTTGTAGGTCTTGCCGTTCCCAATTTTTTGCTCGCCCTAATTTTAATGTTCATATCTTATAAATATTTTGGGGTAAGTATAACAGGTCTTTTTTCGCCTGATTATGCTGACGCTCAATGGAGTTTTGCAAAATTTTTAGACATGATGAAACATTTATGGGTTCCGGTTGTTGTAATAGGTACCGGAGGAACAGCAGGAATTATAAGAACTTTAAGAGGTTGTTTGTTAGATGAATTGAAAAAACAATACGTTGTTACTGCGAGATCAAAAGGTTTAAAAGAAAGAAAAATACTTTTTAAATATCCAGTTAGAATTGCTTTAAATCCTCTCATAAGTACTATAGGTTGGGTTCTTCCGGGAATAATTTCTGGAGATGCTATCGTTGCAAATGTTTTAAATCTACCTACAACAGGAATGGTTTTACTTGAAGCGCTTCAATTTCAAGATATGTATTTAGCTGCGAGTTTTGTTCTTCTGTTAAGTGTTTTAACTGTAATAGGTACACTAATATCTGATATACTATTAGCTTTAGCAGATCCTCGTATCAGATACGGAAAGGGGAAAGATAATGCTTAAAAAAAGAAAAAAAAATATAGACAAATATACAGCATCTCAACTTCAGTTGATATGGTGGAATTTCAAAAAACATAAATTGGCACTTTTTGCTTTATTTATTTTAGCCGTACTATATATTACAGTTATTTTTTTTCAATTTGTTTCTCCATATTCTAAAGAAACTCGTTTTTCTCGATTTCAATATGCCCCACCTCAAAGAGTTCGTTTTTTTGATGAAGGAAAATTTAATTTAAGGCCTTTCGTTTATGGATACAAGACAGAATTGAACATGGAAACTTTTAGAAGAACTTACGTAGTAGATAAAACAAAGAAATACCCTATTTATTTTTTTGCCGAAGGAGATTCATACAAATTATGGAATTTATTCGAAACGAATAAACATTTGTTTGGAACGAAAGAAGGTCATATATTTTTATTCGGAACGGATAGACTTGGAAGAGATCTTTTTTCAAGAACTATAAGTGGTGCAAGTATTTCTCTTACTATTGGTTTGATAGGGGTTTTTTTAACTTTTATTATAGGAGTTTTTTTGGGAAGTATTTCTGGATATTATGGCGGAAAAATTGATGCCGTGATACAACGGATGATAGAAATATTAATTTCTATTCCACAAATTCCATTATGGATGGCTTTAGCCGCAGCAGTTCCAAGAGATTGGCCGATTTTAAAAGTATATTTTTCTATCGTTTTGATACTTTCTTTAGTTGGCTGGGGAGGTCTTGCAAGAGTTGTTAGAGGAAAATTTTTGTCTTTAAGAAATGAAGATTTTGTAATGGCTGCTAAATATTCAGGGGCTAGTGATTGGTGGATAATTACTAAACATTTAATACCATCTTTCATAAGTTATATAATAGTTTCTATCACTTTAAGTATACCTGGAATGATTTTAGGTGAAACAGGTCTCAGTTTTTTAGGTTTAGGATTGCAACCACCTGCTGTGAGTTGGGGAGTGTTGCTTCAAGACGCTCAAAGTTTAACTGCAATTGCACACCATCCATGGTTATTAATTCCCGGTGCTTTTGTTATAGTAACTGTGCTTATGTTTAATTTTTTAGGTGATGGATTGAGAGATGCTGCAGACCCTTACAGCAATTAAAAGGAAGTGAAAATATGCTTATCACATTTTTAGTTTTTATAATTTTAATGATATTTTTCTTTTTCTTAAATAAATTTATTCTTACCATATCTGTAAAAAAATTTGTTTCTGAAAAGCATGAATTATGCGAATATATTTTAGACAACAAAAAACCTCCTAAAAAATGGCTTAACAAAAGCAAAAATAATGAACAAACAAAAAAATATTGTCTAAAAAATATGAACAAACTAATAAAATATTTTGAAATATCAAAATTAGTTGAAAGCGAAGAAACACGAGAAAAAATATTGTGTGATTTAAATGAAATATGTTCATTTTGGAAAGACAGTTTGGAAGGTGAAATAAATGCTTCTTGAAATTAAAAATTTAAAAACTTATTTCGATACAGATCATGGAATGGTTAAAGCTGTTGATGGAATAAATTTTACAGTCGAAAAACAAAAAACTGTAGGAATTGTTGGAGAAAGTGGAAGCGGAAAAACAGTAACAGCACAATCTATATTACAAATAATGCCATGGCCTGGAAAAATAGTTGATGGACAAATCTTATTTCATAAAAATGATGAAATTATAGATATTGCAAAATTAGGAAATAAGAGCGATGCAATAAGAAAAATTCGAGGAAAAGAAATAGCTTATATTTTTCAAGAACCGATGAGTTCATTAAGTCCTATTCATAAAATTGGAGATCAAATAACAGAAGCTATAAGAGTCCATGATAAATCTTTAAATAAAAAAGAAGCAAAAAATCACGCTATAAAATTACTTAATGATGTAGGAATGCCTAATCCAGAAAAAACTATTGATAAATATACTTTTCAGTTAAGTGGAGGAATGCGACAAAGAGCTATGATAGCTATGTCTCTTGCTTGCAATCCAAAACTTTTAATTGCTGATGAACCCACAACTGCTATTGACGTTACTATACAAGCACAAATTTTAAAACTTTTAAAAAATTTACAAGAAAAATTTGGAATGTCTATCTTGATAATAACTCATGATTTATCTGTTATTGCAGAAATGGCAGATGAAGTAGTCGTTATGTACCTTGGGAAAATTGTTGAAAATGGTTCAGTTTACAATATTTTTGATAACCCCTCACATCCGTACACTAAGGCTTTATTAAAATCAATTCCTGGAGCATCTTCTGAAAAATATTTGAAAACTATAAAGGGAGTCGTTCCTGATCCTTTTTCAATACCTAAAGGTTGTGAATTTCAACCTAGATGCGAATTTGCAATAAAGGGGATTTGTGAAAAATCAAAACCTCCAGTAATCGAAATTGAAAAAGGACACTACTCAAGATGTTTCCTTCACACTGAAAAAAGGGCGGAGACAAACAATGGATAAAAATATCATTTTAAAAGTTGAAAATTTAAAAACATATTTCCCTATAAGAAGTGGCTTGTTAAATAAAGTTGTTAACAACGTAAAAGCTGTTAACGGAGTTAGTTTTGAATTAAAAAGAAAAGAAACTCTTGGAATAGTTGGAGAAAGTGGTTGCGGCAAAAGTACTCTTGCAAAAACTATAATGCGAGGAGTATTAGCTAAAGAAGGAAAGATTATATTCAATAAAGATAACGAAGAAATCGATCTTTTATCTTTAAACAAAAAAGAATTAAAAAACATGAGAAAATCAATTCAAATGATATTTCAAGATCCTTTTTCTTCCTTGAATTCACGAATGACTGTAAGAGATATAATAACAGAACCGTTAAAAATAAATAAAATAGTAAAAACAAAAGAAGAAATTGATAATCACGCTGTTAAATTGATGAAGGATGTCGGCCTCGATCCAAAATATCTTAACAGATATCCACATGCTTTCAGCGGTGGACAAAGACAAAGAATAGGAGTTGCAAGATCTTTAGCTTTAAATCCAAGTATAATACTTGCAGATGAACCTACTTCCGCTTTAGATGTTTCCGTGCAATCACAGCTTTTAAATTTATTGAGAGATTTACAAGAAAAATATGAACTATCTATGCTTTTTATATCACACGATTTAGGCGTTGTAGAACATATAAGCGATAAAATTGCTGTTATGTATGTTGGAAATATTGTTGAAATAGGAAAAACAAAAGATGTTTTCAAAAACCCTGTACACCCTTATACAAAAGCGTTATTATCTGCCATGCCAATTCCTAATCCTCATAAAAAATCGGAAAAAGAAATATTGGAAGGAGAAGTTGCAGATCCAGCAAATATTCCTAGCGGATGCGCTTTTCATCCAAGGTGTAAATATGCAGAAGAAATTTGTAAAAAAGAAAAACCTTTTTTAGAAAAAATAGAAGAAAATGACTATACGCAAGTGTCTTGTCATTTTAAAAATATCTTAAGCAAGGGGGAAAAAAAATGAAAAGATTTTTTTTGGTGTCGTTGATAGTGTTAATCGGGATTTTTTCTTTTGCAATTCAGCCGTATTCTTCGTATTGGTTCATTAATGAATTGTTAGAATGGTCTCCAGAAAATGATCCTGACGCAGATTTTAACAGAGGGGTTATTCCGCTCAAAAAAAGATTAACTGGAGAAATAGTTAATCCAAATGCAAGAGACGAAGCAAGAATTGCAGCTCTAAGTATAATGCATCCATCTACTTCAGACAATCCTTCAGAAGGATACGAAAAGTTTGATGTTTACACATTTCATTTTTGGCAATATATTGACAAACTTGTTATGTGGGGAGGATCTGCTGGAGAAGGAATAATTTTATCTCCAAGTGCTGATGTTATAAATGCAGGTCATAAAAATGGAGTTAAAGTTTTAGGAACAGTATTTTTTCCACCAGTATATTATGGTGGACAATTACAATGGTATAGAGATTTTATTGAACAAAGAGAAGATGGAAGCTTTCCAGTTGCAGATAAATTAATTGAAGTTGCCGATTACTACGGCTTTGATGGTTGGTTTATTAATCAAGAATTAGAAGGAACAACTGCTGAAGAAGCTAGAAAAATGCAAGAATTTTTATCTTATTTCAACGCAAATAAAAAAAGAAATATGGAAATAATGTGGTATGATGCAATGACAATAGACGGTGAATTAAAATGGCAAAATCATTTAACAGAAAAGAATGTTCCATTTTTAATAAATGATGATAAATTAAATGATAGTGCATGGAAACTTGCTTTAACTACAGACAAAGATGGATTCTTAAGAAGAAGAAACCAATTAGCCGATACTATGTTTTTAAATTTCTGGTGGAAAGATCAAACTTCATCAAAAGAATTAGCTGAAAAACTTGGTTTAAATCCCTATGATATATATGCAGGTATTGATACTCAAGCAAATGGTTATAATACACAAGTTCATTGGGATGGTTTATTCCCTGAAAATCAAGAACATATTTTATCTTTAGCTATTTATTGCCCAAACTGGACTCATTCAAGTTCACAAAATCATGATGAATATATGATGAAAGAAAATCTTTACTGGGTTGGGGGAAATTTAAATCCTTCAAACACAGTAGCTCCTTATAATTGGAAAGGTATGGCCAATTATGTGCCAGCACAAACGCCTATAACAAAAGCTCCTTTTGTAACTAATTTTAATACAGGTAACGGTTTAAAATATGCTATAAACGGGGAAATAGTATCTGAAAAAGAATGGAACAACAGAAGTATTCAAGATATACTCCCTACATGGAGATGGTTTATTGAAGGAAATCCTATAAACGTTGGTTTCGATTGGGAAAATCCTTATTATGGAGGATCTTCTTTAAAATTTTCGGGAAATGTTAATGGTAAAACAAACGTTTATATTTATAAAACAAAATTAAAAATTGAAGCCGGAGACACACTTTCTATAACTTACAAAACAAATGATAAAAACGTATCGAAATTAGGATTAATGCTTGAAAATGGAAATTCAGTGTATTTTGATTTATCGGGAAAAGAAAATGAATGGGAAACTTTCCAAACATCTTTAAATAATCATATAGGCAAAACAATATCTAGAATTTATTTTGTTTTAGATTCTGAAAATGAAACAGAAGATTTCAATTTAAACGTTGGAAGAATATCTTATATAGACAGAAGAACACAAAATAATTCAAAAATATCTTCTCCAAGTAATTTAGAAGTAACTGCAGTTGAATTTGTAGACGGAATAGTAGCTAACGTAAGATTAAAATGGAGTAACAACCAAACAGGTTTATTATATGAAGTTTATAGAGTTGTTGATGGAGAAAGAGAATATTTAGGAAGCACTTATAACAACGTTTACTATGTGGGTGGATTAAACAGGCTTTCAGTTCAAGAAAATGAAACTGAATTGATAGTAGTGCCTGTTAACAATATGTACAATAATGGGAAAGAAATTTCTACAACTTTTAAATGGGTAGATTATCCAAATCCTACAGCAGCATTTTATGTAGACAGAACTTATATTGCTCCTGGAGATACAATAGAATTTAAAAATAGATCGAAAGTATATGACAGTGTAAAATGGTTCTTCTCAGGCGGAGATCCTTTAATATCTTTTGAAGAAAACCCTTCAGTAACTTATAATGGCGAAGGAGAATTCAGAGTTACTTTAATAGCTTACAATGAAGTTGGAAGAGATACATTAGTAGAAGTTGACTACATAACAGTTACAGAAAAAGCAAGAGTTGAAATGGAATTAGTTTCTTTAAATAAATCAGCTACAGCATCAGGATTTGTGCCAGGAGAAGCTCCTGAAATGGCTTTAGATGGAAACCAAGAAACAAAATGGTGCGCAACCGGAGATCTTCCACACACATTAATAGTTGATTTAGAAAAAGAACAGAGACTTGGAAAATTTGTTGTAAAACATGCTGAAGAAGGTGGAGAATCAAAAGATATGAACACAAGAGAGTTCATAATAAGTTTAAGTGACGATGGCGAAGAATGGAGAGAAGTTGTAAATGTTAAAGAAAATACAAGTGATGTTTCTGAACATTTAATTCCAATTCAAAGAGCAAGATATGTTAAGTTAGAAATTATAAAAGCAACACAAGGAAATGATACAGCAGCAAGAATTTATGGATTTGATATTTATGCGGAAAAAGATTTATTTGACAATTACGCATTTGGAAAAGAAGCAGTTGCATCAAGCTTTGTACCAGGAGAAACTCCTGCTTTTGCACTTAACGAAGAAACTAGAAATAACAGCAAATGGTGTGCAGTTGGAGCAGAACCTCATTGGTTAATGGTTGATTTAGGACAAGAAGAAATTATAGATAAATTCTTATTGAAACACGCTGAAGAAGGTGGAGAATCAAAAGAATGGAACACAAGAGATTTCTATATAGAAGTTAGTAGCGATAATGAAACTTGGGTTAAAGCGTTAGACGTTAAAGAAAATACAGAGGGATTAACGGAACACTTTATAAAACCAGTAAGAGCAAGATATGTAAGACTAACTATAACAAACGCAACACAAACCGGAGACAGTGCTGTTAGATTGTATGAATTCAGAGTTTTAGGATACAAAACCCATAAAACAAATAAAGGTGCAGGAAAAACAGCTACAGCATCAGGATTTGTACCAGGAGAAACCCCTTCAATGGCATTTGATCAAGACACTTCAACAAAATGGTGCGCAGTTGGTGGAGAACCACACACATTAATAGTTGATTTAGAAAACACAGTAACAATTGAAAGATTTGTTATAAAACATGCTGAAGAAGGCGGAGAAGGTTCAAGTTTCAATACAAGAGAATTTAATATTTACATTAGTGAAGATAATGAAAACTGGGTTAAAGTTGTAGAAGTTACAGACAATGAAAAAGGTTTAAGCGAACACATAATAAAACCAGTTGAAGCAAAATATGTAAAATTTGAAGTTATAAAAGCTACACAAGGCGGAGACACCGCAGCAAGAATATATGAAATAGAAGTTCACGGCAATTAAAAAACAGGGCATAAGCCCTGTTTTTTTATAGAAAATAAAAAACATGAATTTTTTTATGTTTTTAATTCCGTAACTTACCCGTAAAAAAACAATGTTTTTTTCGTAATTAAAAAAAAGTAAAATTTATATTATGAAAAAGCTTAATATTTCTTTAAGCATTATTTTTTTTATAATTTAAGGTTCTATATAAAAAGTGTGAGGCAAAGATTTTTTTAAGAATTTGTATGTTTTTTTTGTCACAAGCATTAATTGATAAAAAGGCATAAGCTTAAAATCCTTTTTCAATTAATAATTTTTGCTGAATACTTTTTATATAGAACCTTTTTTGCGATATTAAAATTAAATTTAAAGAAGAGAGGTTAAAAATGAACAAAAAAAGGTTAATTTTATTTTTTTTTATTTCACTTATTGTAGCAAATATCTGGGCAGAAAACAGTTCTATGTTAAAGCATTTAGCAAAAATGTATGTTGTTGAAGATAACGGATTTATTAAAGTTGAAACGAGCAGAGGATTAATTACTACAGGAAAAAGTCAAATTACTTTTTTTGAAGTATTTCATGGAAAAGATATTCTTTTAAAAGCCGTGCCAAAAGAAAATTATACATTAAAAAAATGGATAGTTGACGGAAAAGAAATTGATAATAAAACCAACCTGCTTTTTCTAGAAAATATAACAGCTGAATTTTTTATTTCAGCTGAATTTGAATTTATTGAAGATAAAATAGAATATAATGTATTAAACGATAAAGGTTTTTTAGAGCTTAAAATAGAAAACAATAAAATTGACTCTGGTAATATAGTAAGCAGAAATGAAAAATTATATTTTACAGCTATTCCTCAAGAAAACTATATTGTAAAACATTGGTTAATAAACGGAGAAATATTTGATTCGCAAGAAACCACTTTAATAATTCACACAACAGAAAACACAAAAGTTCAAGTTGAGTTTGAAGAAGCACATAAAATTGAATTTACAGTTTCTGAAGAAAACGGAAGAATAATAGCAGAAGTTGATAACAACCTTTTAGAAACAACTATTAATGTAGCAAAAGGAAAAAATATAACTTTTACAGCATTTCCTGAAGAAAATTACACTATTAAACATTGGATTATTAACGATGAAGTTATTGAA
>CAYZNB010000031.1:0-4260 GCA_964478535.1 uncultured Thermotogaceae bacterium | reverse complement strand
AATAACTGATGAATCAATTGAAGTCTTTATAGAAAAAGATACTTTTGTTTCTGTTGTTTTTGAAAAAATTCAATACGAATTACATTATGAATTTAATCAAGAACAAGGTTCTTTATTCGTTATTTTTGCTGATACTGAAATTACTTCTGGCGAATCAATGAATATTGGTGAAAATATAACCTTTACAGCTACTCCTGAAGAAAATTACACTATTAAACATTGGATTATTAACGATGAAGTTATTGAAATAACTGATGAATCAATTGAAGTCTTTATAGAAAAAGATACTTTTGTTTCTGTTCTTTTTGAAAAAATTCAATACGAATTACATTATGATTTTGTTGAAGAAGAAGGCTCTTTATTTGCTAATTTAATTGATGAAGAAATACCTTCTGGTGAAAAAGTTATTGTTGATCAAACGATAACTCTTACTGCTACTCCTGAAGAAAATTACACTATTAAACATTGGATTATTAACGATGAAGTTATAGAAATAACTGATGAATCAATTGAATTAATAATTGAAAAAGATACTTTTGTTTCTGTTCTTTTTGAAAAAATTCAATACGAATTACATTATGATTTTGTTGAAGAAGAAGGCTCTTTATTTGCTAATTTAATTGATAAAGAAATACCTTCTGGTGAAAAAATTATTGTTGGTCAAACGATAATTCTTACTGCTACTCCTGTTGATAACTATTCAATAAAACATTGGATTATTAACGATGAAATTGTTGAAATAACTGATGAATCAATTGAATTAATAATTGAAAAAGATACTTTTGTTTCTGTTCTTTTTGAAGCCATATTATATACTGTGAATTTTGAAGTCACACAAGGAAAAGGAAGAATAAGTGCTGAAGTAAACAACCAAAAAATTGAAACAGAAACTAAAATACAACAAGGATTAGATATAACATTTAAATCAAAACCAAACTTATTTCATAAATTAAAAGAATGGAAAATAAATGATGAAATACAAGAACACAAAGATAAAAACATTTTAATCTCAAATTTAAATGAAGACATCCAATTAACAATTGCATATGAATATACAAAACCTTTCAAAATAAATTTAATAGGTGGAAGGGAAATAAGTTATCCAGAAGCTAGATTCTATTTTGGAGGAAATATAGGATATTACAGATATCCTATCGGAATACACTTTGACATATTAATTCCTGACGATCAAAAGTTTATTGAGATAAATCCATTTATACATTACAATTTAAAATTACCAATTTCAAAAACTAAACTTAATTTTAGTATTTCGCCATTCACATACTTATATTCAATCACAGATGGTTTAGACAGCACTTTAACTTTTGACTGGAATAAATTAAAAACCGGAATAAGTTATGGAGAAAATATAATTTTATCAACAGAAATAATGACAACATTCAATTTTAGTTTTGGATTAACAGGATATTATGCGGTTCATTTCGGCATAGGATTTTCATTTTAAGGAGGTTAGGAATGATGAATAAAAAAATTATATTATTGCTAAGCTTACTATTGCTCATAATTTTTTCTTTTGTAAGCTGTGTTCCGCCAAGACCCTTTGAATTAACCTTAGAAGCTAATCCTACCGAAGGAGGAACCGTTCAAGGTCCTGATTCTTATAATTTAGGACAAATATTAACTTTAAAAGCAATAGCAAATGATGGATATAATTTTGTTTATTGGAAAGATAATAAAGCTACAAATATTTTTACTTCTGTTGAAACAGACCAATTAGACGAAGCAGAATTTGAATACATAATACCTTTTGTTTCAATATCAGCACCTCCTCCTAGAAACACTCTTTTAACAGCTCATTTTATCTCAGATCAAGAATTAATAGATGAAGAAATAATTAAATATTTTGAAACTAAAACGGTTCCAAAATCAAAAGAGGTTAATGAAACTATAATTTTATATAAAGAAGGCGAAAAAATTTTTCCTGAATTAGTAGAAGATATACAAATAACAGGTGAAAACAATTCATTATATTTAAAAATAGAAGAAAACCAACTAATATTAAAAGACCAAGTTCCATTTGAAGCTACTAATACTAATTTTCAAATAACAGTTACTCTTAAAAGAAGAACAGTAACAGAACAAGTTATTATAGCTTTAACAATAGAAAAACAAGATCCTACTTACACTGTAACATTTGTAGATTGGGATGATACTGTAATCTCAACACAAAAAGTAAAGGTTGGAAAAAACGCAACACCTCCACCAAATCCTACAAGAACAGGCTATACGTTTACAGGCTGGGATAACTCATTTACTAACGTAACAACTGATTTAACAGTAAAAGCACAATATTCAATAAATCAATATACAGTTACATTTAATGCTAATGGCGGTGTTCCAGAAACAACACAAAGAAATGTAAATTATTTAGAAAAAATAGATCCGCTTCCAGAAGTAACAAGAACAGGGTATAACTTTTTAAGTTGGAATACTCAACAAGATGGAAATGGTGTGCCTTTTACAAAAGATACACCTGTAACTCAAAATATTACTGTTTATGCTCAATGGGGAACTAACCAACATTCCGTAACTTTTAATGCTAATGGTGGCATTCCAGAAACGACTGTTAAAGTTGTAAATCACGGTGAAACAGTTACCGAAGAAGATATTCCAGCAGTAACAAGAAACGGATTCAATTTCTTAAGCTGGAACACTGAACAAGATGGTTCGGGAGATATCTTTACCAAAGATACAGCAGTGACCCAAAACATAACTATTTACGCTCAATGGGAAACATCGACATACAGGATAACTTTCAATGGTAATGGAGGTACTCCAGAGACATCGATAATTGAAAACATAGAACATGGTGAAACAGTTACCGAAGAAGATATTCCAGCAGTAACAAGAGACGGATTCAATTTCTTAAGCTGGAACACTGAACAAGATGGTTCGGGAACTCCTTTTACTAAATATGATATAGTTACTGAAAACATAATCGTTTATGCTCAGTGGGGAACAACTAACCAACATTCTGTAACCTTTGTTGCTAATGGCGGTACTCCTAATATTTCTGTTAAAGTTGCTAATATGGGCGAAAATCTTGATTCTCTTCCAACAGTAACAAGAGACGGATTCAATTTCTTAAGCTGGAATACTGAACAAGACGGCACGGGAACTCCTTTTACTAAATATGATATAGTTACTGAAAACATAATCGTTTACGCTCAATGGGGAACAACTAACCAACATTCTGTAACCTTTGTTGCTAATGGCGGTACTCCTAATATTTCTGTTAAAGTTGTTAATTTTGGAAGAATAGTAGAGATACTTCCTGCAGTAACAAAAGATGGAGCTAATTTCTTAAACTGGAATACTAAACAAGATGGAACTGGCGATATCTTTACAACAACAACGATAGTAACCCAAAACATAATTGTTTATGCTCAATGGGAACTTAATAAATACTCTGTAACCTTTTTAGGTAATGGAGGTACTCCAGAGACATCAATAATCGAAAACATAGAACATGGTGAAACAGTTACCGAAGAAGATATTCCAGCAGTAACAAGAAACAGATTCAATTTTTTAAGCTGGAACACTGAACAAGATGGTTCGGGAAATATCTTTACCAAAGATACAGCAGTGACCCAAAACATAACTATTTACGCTCAATGGGAAACATCGACATACAGGATAACTTTCAATGGTAATGGAGGTACTCCAGAGACATCGATAATTGAAAACATAGAACATGGTGAAACAGTTACCGAAGAAGATATTCCAGCAGTAACAAGAGACGGATTCAATTTCTTAAGCTGGAACACTGAACAAGATGGTTCGGGAAATCCTTTTACTAAATATGATATAGTTACCGAAAATATAATCGTTTACGCTCAATGGGGAACAACTAACCAACATTCCGTAACCTTTGTTGCTAATGGTGGTTCTCCTAATATTACTGTTAAAGTTGCTATTACTGGCGGAACAATCGATTCTCTTCCAATAGTAACAAGAGACGGATTCAATTTCTTAAGCTGGAATACTGAACAAGACGGCACGGGAACTCCTTTTACTAAATATGATATAGTTACTGAAAACATAATCGTTTACGCTCAATGGGGAACAACTAACCAACATTCTGTAACCTTTGTTGCTAATGGCGGTACTCCTAATATTTCTGTTAAAGTTGCTATTCAGGGCGAAACCCTTGAGTCACTCTCAACAGTAACAAAAGATGGGCATAACTTCTTAACCTGGAACACTCAACAAGATGGCTCTGGTGATACTTTTATTATA
>CAYZNB010000030.1:0-23802 GCA_964478535.1 uncultured Thermotogaceae bacterium | reverse complement strand
TGTTGAAAGTCCTGCAAATAAAGTTAGTAAAAATGCGAATAATACGTTATTCATATTTTATTCTCCCTTATCAAATGGAATTTTCTATATATTCGATTTCTTCACAAAATTCATTAGCAACTTTTTCCACTAATTTTTCGTCTTTTCCTTCAACCATCACCCTGATTTTATGTTCTGTTCCTGACGCTCTTAAAACCACTCTTAAATTTTCTTGAGATTCAAATTTTTCTTTCAATTTCTTTATTTTTTCATTTTGCATTATTTCAATTTTATTTTTTACTGAAATATTTTTTAAAACTTGTGGATAATTTGGTATTTCTTCCACAATTTCATGAATGTCTTTATTCTTCAAAGTTATTGATTCTAAAGTTTCTAAAGAAGTCAATATACCATCACCTGTAGTGCTTTTATCAAAAAATATAATATGTCCAGACTGTTCTCCGCCTATTACTATTTTTTTCTCCATCATTTTTTCAAGGACATATTTATCTCCAACATTTGTTCTTAAAAGATTTATTTCGTTATCATTTAAAAACTTTTCAAATCCCAAATTACTCATAACAGTTGTTACTACAGAATCATTTTTAAGTCTTCCTTGTTTTTTAAGTTTTAAAGCATTTATCGCTATTAGTTTATCACCATCAACTAACATACCATTTTTATCTATAAATAAACATCTATCAGCATCTCCATCATAAAGAATACCTAAATCATATTTGTTTTCTATTACTATATGAGAAAGTTTATCCGGTTGAGTGGAACCGCAATTTTCGTTAATATTAAATCCGTCCGGTTCATTATAAAAAACGTCATAATCTAAATTTAGAGAAGAAAAAATTTCATTTATTACAGCGCCTGCCGCACCGTTACCAACATCTACAGCAATTTTTCCTTTATAATTTATGTTTTTAAAATTCTTAACTATATAATCTATATAAATATTTTTTAAATCATCTTTTTTTATTTTTCCTACCTCTCCATACGGTACATAATCCATTTCTCCTTCCAAAACTAATTTTTCAACATCAATTTCTGTTTCGTCAGAAATTTTAAAGCCTTCTTTTAAAACTTTTAATCCGTTGTAAGAAGCAGGATTGTGTGAAGCAGAAATCATAATTCCGACTGTGGCTTTTTCTTTTGTTAAATAAGCTAATGTAGGAGTAGGCATAACCCCACAATATTCTACGTCCATTCCTGCGGAAAGAGCTCCTGCTGTAAGAGCATATTCTAACATTTCTTTTGAATTTCTGGTGTCTGAAGCTATTAATAAAGTATTATATTTTCCTGAAAACATTCTTGCAACGGCATTTGAAATTTTCATTGATATTTCAACACTTAATTCTTCATTCACTAAACCTCTTACACCATCAGTTCCAAAAAGTCTTTTCAAAATTCTCACCCCTTAAAAATTAGTTAATAATACAATTCTACCATAAAAACACTTTAAAAAGATTATTTCTTTTTAAATATTTTTATTTTAATTTTATTTTAAAATAAATAGAAAGAGTATTTCTAACAGAATAATGATTATTTTATTTCTTTATTTCTTTAAAAAATTTTTATTCATCTTAAAAACTCTTAGTTCATTTCAAAGTTTTATTTTTAACTTTCAACTCCTATATTTAAAAAAAACATTTTGTTTTATGTTAAATTTTAATAAAGCAGTTTACATTTTGAAAGGTTTTGATGTATAATATATATAGAATATTTTTTCAAGTTGGTCTTTTTTAAGGTTTTTATTCATTTTATAGTTACAAAAATTTATTGTAAAGGGGGAAAAATATGAGCTCGAAAGTTAATGCTAAATATGGGATATCTAAACTTGCAAAGAGAGAAGAACGTCTGGCCTATAAGCTAGTTTTACCTGCTTTAATAGTTCTTGCATTGGTAGCGTTTTATCCTTTATCTCAAGTTTTTTATGCAAGTTTTACAGATAGAACTTTTGCAAGTGCTCGTGAGACTAATTTTATAGGTTTTGAAAATTATAAAAGGTTGTTTGGAATTACTATTAAAGAGCTACCTCCTATAATTGATGAGGAAACAGGACTGCAACAAATTGATGAGTTTACTGGAGAGTTGGAATTCGTAGCACCTTTTCGTATATTACCACGTAATCCTAGATATAATGAATTAAGTCGTTTCAACTTTTTTGGTAAAAAATATGTAATTGGAGCGAGAGATCCAGATTTTTTAAGATCAATAGGAAACACTTTAACTTTTACATTTTTTTCAGTTATCTTAGAGACTATTTTAGGAATGATAATTGCACTTACTATAAATAGTAAAATTAAAGGAAAAGGTCCAATGCGAGCTGTTATGCTTGTTCCTTGGGCGGTTATTACAGTAGTTTCTGCGCGTATGTGGCAATGGATGTTTTTCCCCACAAGGGCAGGGTTTTTTAACGCTTTTTTTGATAGAATAGGTCTAACTGATGGAAGCACGGGTTTCTTAACTGATGTTGCTTTACAAATGCCTGCAATAATTGCTGTAGATGTTTGGAAAACAACTCCTTTTATGGCTTTGCTTATTTTAGCAGGACTTCAAACTATTCCGAGTGAAATTTATGAAGCTGCAAGAGTTGATGGTGCAAGTAAACCAAGACAATTTTTTTCTATGACTTTGCCGTTATTAAAACCTACTCTCGCAGTTGCATTAATATTTAGAACTCTTGATGCATTAAGAGCTTTTGATGTTTTTCATGTTTTGTTAGGTGGAAGACGTTATTCAATGGCTAGTTATAGCTATTTTGAATTGATAAATAACAGAAATATGGGATATTCTTCTGCAATTGGTGTTGTTATTTTCTTTATTATTTTTATTTTTGCTTTTTTATATATAAGATTTATGGGAGTTGATAAAGATGAATAAAAATTTGAAAAATATTTTAGGAAAAGTTGGATTATACTCATTACTTGTAGTAATAGTTATTTATTTGTTATTTCCTTTTTATTGGGCTGTAAATTCATCTTTGAAAAATGAAAATCAATTAATGATGACTCCTGCAACTTTTGTTCCAAGGGATTTCGATGGGAATTTTTCCCCAACTTTTGAAAATTATAAGTCTGCTTTAACTGATAGTCAATTTTTAAGAGGTATAGTCAATAGTACAATTGTAGCATTTTCTGTAACATTATTATCTTTGATAATAGGAGCATTTGCGGCATTTTCTCTAGGAAAGTTGCGTTTCAGAGGGAAGAGAACTACTCTTTATTTAATACTTGCTATGACCATGTTTCCGCAAGTTACTGTTTTATCGGGGTTATATGCGGTTATTACTGCTTTTAATTTGTCCGCAAGGTTAAGTATGATTTTTTCATACATGATTTTTACTTTGCCTTTTACAACATGGGTATTAACAGCATTTTTTAAAGCTTTACCTGTTGAAATAATGGAATCAGCTCAAGTTGATGGTGCGACACCCTTTCAAACATTTAGAAAGATCTTGTTGCCATTAACTGCTCCTGCTTTAGTTACTACAGGACTTTTAGCTTTTATTCAATCTTGGAATGAATATTTGTTTGCTTTGACTTTTACTTCGATAGATCCGGGAGCGAGGACTATTCCAGTTGCTATTGCTTTATTTTCAGCAACTCACGCAAGACAAGAACCTTTTGGTGAAATAATGGCTGGAGCAGTTATAGTCACAATTCCTGTAGTTATTCTTGTATTGATATTTCAGAAAAAAATTGTTTCAGGTCTTACTGCCGGAGCTGTTAAAGGATAAATATATGTTGTTTTTGATTTTATATTTTCATCCAATTTTAAAAAGGAGGGTATTTTCATGAAAAAACTTTTAGTTTTATCATTAGTTCTTTTAGTTTCATTTTCATTATTTGCTCAAGTTGTAATAACTGTAGCTGGGGGAGCGGTTGGACAAGAATTAGAATTGACTAAAAAAGCTGCTCAGATGTATATGACTATAAATCCAAATGTAAGGGTTGAAGTTCTTGATACACCTGATATGGCAGATGACAGACTTGGCTTATATTTACAATTTTTTGAAGCAAAAAGTTCAAGAGTAGACGTTTATCAAATTGATGTTATATGGCCTGGAGATTTAGCAGAACACCTTGTAGATTTTTATGATTACAAAGCGGATATGGTTACATCTATGTATTTCCCTTCAATGATTCAAAATAACACTGTTGATGGAAAATTAGTTGCAATACCTTGGTTTACAGACGCTGGGTTATTATATTACAGAACCGATTTATTAGACAAATACAATCTTTCTGTTCCTAAAACATGGGATGAATTAGAAAGATATGCGAAAATTATTCAAGATGGCGAAAGAAGTGCAGGAAATAGAGATTTTTGGGGTTATGTATGGCAAGGTAATTCTTATGAAGGGTTAACTTGTGATGCTATTGAATGGATATCTTCTAATAACGGTGGAACTATAATTAGTCCTGATGGTGTAATAACTATTGATAATAGAAATGCTGCAGAAATAATTCAGAAAGCTGCAAGTTGGGTAGGATCAATTTCACCTGCAGGTGTTATAGGTATGGCCGAAGAAGAATCAAGAGCAGTTTGGCAAGCTGGAAATTCTGCTTTTATGAGAAATTGGCCTTATGCTTATTCTTTAGGAAATTCAGATGGTAGTGCTGTAAAAGGAAAATTTGATGTTGCGCCATTACCAGCAGGTAGAGGAAATCCAGGAGCTGCATTAGGAGGATGGCAATTAGCAGTTAGTAAATATAGTAACAATATTCCTGAAGCAGTTGAAGTTGCTTTATTCTTAGCGGGTTATGAAGTACAAAAAATGAGAGCTATAGAAGGCTCTTTTAATCCTACAATTCAAGCGCTTTATAGAGATCCTGAAGTAATTAATGCAGTTCCTTTCTTTGGAAGTCTTTATGATGTATTTATAAATGCTACACCAAGACCTTCAACAATATCTGCACCAAGATATGCGGAAGTTTCAAGATTATTTTATCAAGCTGTTCATTCAGTTCTTACTGGAAGAAGAAGAGCTCCTGATGCTCTTGGAGAATTAGCTCTTGATATAGCAGATTTAACAGGATATCCCGTAAGATAATTTTTAATTTATTTTCAACTCCCCGGAAACGGGGAGTTTTTATAATTTTTTTATTTTTTCAAGTATATATTAATTATAAAGGTGTGATTGTATGTATGATTTTATTTCTTTTGGAGAAATACTTATTGATATGATTTCTCAAGATTATGTTGATGGATTAGAAAAAGCGTCTACTTTTGAAAAGCATTTCGGAGGATCTCCTGCTAATATTGCTATGAATATTTCTGAACAAGGGTTTAAGAGTGCTGTTGTTTCTAAAATTGGCGACGATCCTTTTGGTAAATACATAATTTCGAGATTAAATCAATCTAAAGTTGATAATGATTTTGTTTTTGAAGATAAAAAATGCGATACAGATATAGTTTTTGTATTAAAATCAAAAATTTCACCTGAGTTTTATCCTTATAGGTCTTCTTCTTTAAACCTTGAAATAAATGAAAAAGTTATTGAAAATGTAAAAGGTTGTAAAATTTTCCATTTTTCTAGTTGGGCAATTTCTACAGATAGTAATTTAGAAAAAACTTTAACTTTACTTAAAAATGCTTCTGAAAACAACGTTTTAATTGGTTTTGATCCAAATTATAGAGAGGTTTTATGGCATTCTTCTATTAATATAAAAGAAGCTTTGAAATTAATTCTTCCATATGTAAACATCATCAAGCCTTCTGATGATGATGCAAAATTTATTTTTGGAAAAAATCCTTTAGAAAAATATATCACTTTTTTTCATGATTATGGAGCAAATAATGTTATTTTGACTTTAGGAAGTGAAGGATCGATAATTTCTGATAGTAGAGATAGGATGACTTTAAAATCTTATGCGGAAGAGGTTGTGGATACCACAGGGGCTGGAGATGCTTTTTGGTCAGGAGTTTATATTGGAAAAATAATAGGTTTTGATATTTTTAAAGCTTCTAAACTTGGTAATGCTTTTTCAGCAGAAAATTTGAAAAAAGTAGGGGCGGTTATAAGACTTGATGATTATAAAAAATTAATTAAGAAATTCATTGAATAATGGAGGGGTTATATGAAAGTAATTTTTATTAATCCTCAAGGTAATTTTGATAAAGAGGATTCTCATTTAACAGAACATCCAGATTTTGGTGGGCAATTAATATATGTAAAAGAAGTTGCTATGGCATTATCTGAAATTGTAGATGTAGATATAGTTACAAGAAGAATTATTGATGATGACTGGCCTAAATTTTCTGAAAAAATAGATTATTTCCCTGGTTATAATAATTTAAGAATAGTTAGAATTCCTTTTGGTGGAGATAAATTTTTAAAAAAAGAAGATTTATGGGAACATATCCCAGAATTTGTAAATAATATAATTTCTTTTTATGAAAATGAATTTCCAGAATTTGCTACAGCTCATTATGCGGATGGCGGATACGCGGTTGCTCTTTTGAAAAAAATTACAGGAATAAATTTTACTTTTACTGGGCATTCATTAGGGGCTCAAAAACTTGATAAACTTAATATGAATTTAAAAAATTATGAGCTATTAAATAATACGTATTGTTTTAATAAAAGAATTGCGGCTGAAAGACTAAGTATTAAATATGCTTCAAAAATAATTACTTCAACTTCTCAAGAAAGGCTCGAACAATATTCTCATCCTTTATATTTTGACTCTGCTGAAGTTAATAACGATCAAAAATTTTCTATTATTCCTCCAGGGGTTAATGAGAAAATTTTCAATTGTAAATATGATTTTAATGAGCTTGAACATAATACTATTGTAAAAATAGAAAAAATTGTTGAGAATAGCAATAAAAAGCCATTTATAATATTATCTAGCAGACTTGATGAAAAAAAGAATCATTTTATGGCGGTTAAAGCTTATGTTAATTCAAAAAAGTTGCAAAAAAAAGCTAACTTTGCTATTTTTCTTAGAAATATTAAAAATCCATACGATTTAGATTCGTTGATGGAATCAGAAAAGAAGATTTTAAAACCTATTATTGAACTAATAACTGAAAACAACCTTCAAAATAATTTTTTCTTTTTTGATTTAAGGTCTCAATTAGAATTAGCGACAGCTTATAAATACTTTGCAAAATTAAAATCTGTGTTTTTACTGACAGCTTATTATGAACCTTTTGGGTTAGCTCCAATTGAGGCTGGTGCATGTGGTTTGGCAGTAGTAGCTACAAAAAATGGAGGTCCTCAAGAAATTTTTGAAGATGGTTCTGGACTACTTGTTGATCCCGAAGATCATTCAGATATTTCACAAAAACTTATGATAACTATTAATAATTTTGACTATTTTTCAAAGAAAATTATTAATAGGGTAAAAGAAAAATACACTTGGAAAAAAACAGCTGAAGGTTACTTAAAAATTATTGAAAAGTCATTTTTACCAATGTCTAAAATTGATGAAAATATATCCGAATTGAATGCTGAGTTTCTTATAAAAAATTATTTAAGAAGGGCTATTCCATAAATTTTTGAACTTCAATAGTATAACCGTCAGGGTCTTGAAAAAAGAAATGATATATTTTAAATTTGTCGTTATATTGCGGAGAATCTATTTTCATTCCTTTTTTTATTAGTGTATCATAAAAATAATCAACATCTTCAACAACAAAAGTAATAATAGGGTTTTTTTCAAAAGCATTTTTTTTCATATGGCTACAAAATCCTATTTTACTTTTGTTGTTTATTTCATAAATAAGACAATATTTTTGATCTTTATATATTTTTAAATCTAATATTTCACAATAAAACTGTTTATTTTTTTCTAAATCATCTGTTCCAAAAAATACTATTAATTCTTTTTCCATAAAATTGTTACCTCCTTTTCAAAATGTACACTCCTTTTTTTAAAATATAACTTGAAGGATATTCTATTTCATTTATAATATCATAATAATTTTCATTAAATTTTGTATCTATTTTAGCTAATAATATATAACAGTTATCTTCTTTATAAGACTTTTTAATTATTAAAGTATTTTTATCAGAATAAATTTTTTCATAATTTCCTTTTGAAAGAGATTCATTTTCTTTTCTTAAATTAATTAATTTTTTTGTAAATTCAAATACTTCTTTTTCTTCATTAGAAAATTTATTTTTAAATTTCATTGGAACTCTACCGCTTTCCGAAAAATATTTATAATTTGAGTCTCCTTTTATACAAAACTCATTTCCGTATTCTAATAATATATTACCGCTTAAAGAAAATAATATTTTCATAGCATCATAAAAATTTTCTTTATTTTTACATATGTCTATAAATCTTGGAATATCATGATTTTCTATAAAATATGTTAAAGAAAACTCTTTATCATTTAGTTGATTAGACTTATAAATAATTTCATAAAATTCATCTGTAGTAATTTTATCAAAAACAAAGAAATTTTTTATATTTTCATACATGAAAAAATCATATAAACTTGAAAATAAATTTACTCCCGAATATTTTTTAAAACTATCAATCAATTCAAAGTTTTTTTCTGCATCTACTGCATCATCCCAAATTTCTCCAAGCAAAATAACTTCTTTTTTTATTTTTCTCATTTTTTCAGAAAAAATTTTCCAAAAATTTTTTTCTATACCTAAAGCATGATCAAGTCTAAATCCATCTATATCAAATTTTGTGAGCCAATAAGTTCCAACATCTATTAAAAATTCTCTTGTATTTTCATCCGACAAATTCCAAAATAAAAATAATTTTTGCCATTTAATTTCTTGTGGCGATTGGGGGGGTTCTATTTTTGGAGAAAATTGTTTCGGTATTTTTGAAAAATCATAGTTTTTAGAAGCATGATTTAATACTAAATCAATTATAATTTTTATATTTCTTTTTTTACATTCAGAAATAAAATTTTTAAAAATTTCTTCACTTTCTTCTATTTTTTTTGAAGATATATGCGAAGCTATAGAATAATAATTTGTAGTGTCATAACCATGAGTTGTATTTGAATCAAATATAGGGCCTAAATATATTAAGTCTATTCCTAATTCTTTTAAATAATCAATATTTTGAATGATTCCTTGAATATCGCCTTCTATAGAGTTTTTTTCGCAATTAAGATATTGTTCTTTCAAATAATCATTATTTAAATTTCCATTCTTAAAAAACTTTATAAGAATATGATACCCTATAAACATAATTAATCACTCCATTTAAAAAAAGGGCGTTTATAACGCCCTCACATTTTTTGTTTGATTATCTTTTTTATTTTCTTCTTTAGATTCATTTTTATTTTTCTCTTTTTTTAAATTGTTGAAAGCAATAGACAACATAAGTTTTATTCTATTGATTTGATTGACTTCACTTGCACCCGGATCATAATCAATAGCTGCAATATTTGAATTAGGGTATGCTCTTCTTAATTCTTTAATCATTCCTTTACCAGTTATATGATTAGGAAGACATGCAAAAGGTTGTAAACAAACTATATTTTCAACACCCGAATGAATTAATTCAATCATTTCTGCAGTTAAAAACCATCCTTCTCCTGTTTGATTTCCAATAGAAAGATGTTCCTCGGCGCCTTTGGCTAATTCTTCTATTTCCATAGGAGCAGTGAATCTTTTACTTTGTTTTAGAGCTCTTTTGACAAAACCTCTATAAAACTCTAAAACTTTTATAGATAATTTACTTATATAAAAGCTTGAAAATTTTCCCGCTAATTGTTCTCTATTAAACTTTTGACTGTACATTCCATATAGGAAAAAATCGAACAAATCAGGCATTACAGCTTCAGCACCTTCGCTTTCAAGTAAATCAACTATATCATTATTTGCAGTAGGATGAAATTTCACAAGAATTTCTCCAACAATTCCAACTTTTGGTTTGGTTATAGTCTCATCGATTTCTAAATTATCGAAATCTTTTACAATTTGTTTTATGTTTTCCTTATATTCTTTAAAGCCGCCATTCTCTAAATCTTCCCTACATTTCTTAAACCATTTTTCTGCAAGTTCGTTTGTAGAACCTTTAACTTTTTCATAAGGTCTTACTTTGTAAATTACTCTCATTAATAAATCTCCGAGTAAAACTCCCATTACCATATGTTGTGCCATATCTAGACTTACTTTAAATCCCGGATTTTTTTCAAGTCCTTGTAATGATGCAGATATTACTGGAACATGCTCCATTCCGGCATCTTTTAAAGCTTTTCTTATAAAAGCTATATAATTGGTAGCCCTACAACCTCCCCCTGTTTGAGAAATCATTACAGAAGTATTATTAATATCATATTTACCAGATTTGAGAGCTTCCATTATTTGTCCTACCACTATAATTGAAGGATAACAGGCATCGTTATTTACATATCTTAAGCCCTCATCAATAGCCGATTTATCTACTGCAGGTAGAATAATCGCATTATAACCGCCTCTATTCAACCCTGCTTCTAAAAATTGAAAATGAATCGGAGACATTTGAGGAATCAAAAGCGTATGTTTTTCTTTCATTCCAACTTCAAATTTAACTCTTTCAGGAATTTCAAAGAGTTTTTCAGGTTTGAAATTTTTCTTTTCTCTTTCTTTGATAGCAGCAATCAAAGATCTTATTCTGATTCTCGCAGCTCCTAAATTAGTTATTTCGTCTATTTTTAATACTGTATAAATTTTTCCATATTGTTCTAAAATTTCTTTTACTTGATCTGTAGTAACGGCATCAAGTCCACAACCAAAAGAATTAAGTTGAATAAGTTCAAGATTTTCTTTTTTCGCTACATAAGAAGCTGCTCTGTACATTCTATTATGATATACCCATTGATCTACAACTCTTAATGGTCTTTCAACTTCAGAAAGATGGCTTATAGAATCTTCGCATAAAATTGCATATCCAAATCCTTTAATAACTTCAGGTATTCCATTATTTATTTCTGGATCGATATGATAAGGTCTTCCTGCAAGTACTATTCCCTTATTGTTGTTATCTTCAAGATATTTTAGTATTTCTTCGCCTTTTTTTCTAACGTCTTCTTTATAGTTTTCAAGTTCTTCATAAGCTTTTTTTACAGCTGATTTTATTTCTTTTTTATCTATTTTTTCATCTTCAAATACTTCTAAAAGCCTTTCATACATTCTTTTAGGGTTGTTAATAGGTAAAAAAGGATTATAAAATTTCACTTCTTCATCTTTAAGTTTATTTATATTTGCAAGTATAGTTTCCGGATAAGAAATAACTATTGGACAATTATATGTATTTGTAGAATTTTTATCTTCCTTAATATTCCAAGGGATGCTTGGATAAAATATTTTGTCAACATTTTTTTCTATTAAATCCATTATATGTCCATGAACAAGTTTTGCAGGGTAACATACAGATTCCGAAGGTATTGTTTCCATACCTTTTTCAAACAATTTTTTATTTGATCTTGTAGAAAGTATAACTTTATATTTGAGTTCGTTAAAAAAAGTGAACCAAAATGGGTAATCCTCAAATATATTTAATGCTCTTGGTATTCCAATAGTACCTCTTATTGGATTTTCCAAAGGGGTGTAATCAAAAACTCTTTTATATTTATAATCATATATGTTTGGAATATCTTGAGTTTTACTTTCTATTCCCGCACCTCTTTCACATCTGTTTCCTGAAACAAATTTTCTTCCTCCAGGAAAAAGATTAATGGTTAAAAGACAATTATTTCCGCATAATTTACATCTTGCCATATTTGTTTTATATTCAAAATTTTCCAATGATTTTCCAAATAGTAATGTTGATTCATAGTTTTCTTTATATCTTTCTTTTGCAATTAAAGCTGCACCAAAAGCCCCCATTATCCCGGATATATCAGGTCTTATAACTTCTTTATTCAAAATTTTTTCTATTGATCTCAATACACTTTCATTATAAAATGTTCCGCCTTGTACTACAATTTTTTCTCCTAAATCTTCAACGTTTCTTAATCTTATAACTTTATATAAAGCATTTTTTATTACAGATAATGAAATACCAGCTGAAATATCAGCAACTTCTGCTCCATCTTTTTGAGCTTGTTTTACTTTTGAATTCATGAATACTGTACATCTTGTTCCTAAATCTACAGGTTTTTTAGAAAACAAACCTTTTTTTGCAAAATCTTTAATATCAATATTAAGAGATTTTCCAAAAGTTTCTATAAATGATCCGCAACCAGAAGAACAAGCTTCATTTAACATTATTGAATCAATTACACCTTCATGGATTTTTAAACTTTTCATATCTTGACCACCAATGTCAAGTATGAATTCAACTCCCGGCAGAAAAAAATTAGCAGCTTTATAATGAGCTACAGTTTCGATTTCTCCGATATCTATTTTTAAGGCTTCTTTTAAAAGGTTTTCCCCATATCCTGTAACTACCGAATTAACTATTTTGGTGTTAGCATTAAGATTTTTAGATAAATCATTCAAGGCATCAATAGTTGATTTTAACGGACTTCCCTTATTACTTCCATAATAAGAATAAAGAAGCTCTCCCTCAGTATTTATAAGGGCTACTTTTGTTGTTGTAGATCCTGCATCAATTCCTAAAAATGCGTTACCTTCGTATTTATTTAAATCGAATCTTTTTACTTTAGATTTTTCATGTCTTAATTTAAATTCTTCGTATTCTTCATTATTTTTAAATAACGGTTCTGAGATATTTGTCGCATCTAAAGAAGAATTGTGTATATCTGGAATTCTTTCATATAAACACTCAAATTCTTCATAAGGAGATTCTTCTGCAAGTATAGCTGCACCAAGTGCCACAAAAAATTGAGAATCTTCTGGGAAAATAATCTCTTCATTTTTTAGTTTCAACGTTTCAACAAATCTTTTTCTTAATTCTGAAAGAAAATATAATGGTCCTCCTAAAAATGCTACACGTCCTCTTATAGGTTTACCTTGAGCCAGTCCGCTTATAGTTTGATTTACTACAGCTTGAAAAACGGAGGCTGAAATATCTTCTTTTGAAGCTCCTTCGTTAAGTAATGGTTGAATATCAGTTTTTGCAAAAACCCCGCATCTCGAAGCTACAGGATATATTGTTTTATAATTTTTTGCATATTCATTTAATCCTGAAGCATCTGTTTGCAATAAACTAGCCATTTGATCAATAAAAGCACCTGTTCCACCAGCACATGTTCCGTTCATTCGTTGTTCTAAAGAATGACCAAGATATGTTATTTTTGCGTCTTCACCACCCAATTCAATCGCTACATCTGTATGAGGTATGAATCTTTCAATTGCTCTCGTGCTTGCTATAACTTCTTGAACAAAAGGTATATTTAATTTTTTAGATATTCCCATCCCTGCTGATCCGGTTATTAAAATTGCAATTTCTTTTCTGTTTAAAATGGTTTTTACATCTTCAATCATATTTATTAGAGTAGCTTTTATATCTGAAAAATGTCTTTCATATCTTTTATACAATATACTCATATTTTCATCAAGAACAACTATTTTTAAAGTAGTTGACCCGACATCAATACCGATTCTTAATTTCTTCACTTTTTTTACACCTCAAAATTAGGTTTTTTTCTTATTTCTTTCTATAACATTTTTTAAATCATCTAAAGTAAAAGGCTTGCTTACATAATCATTCATTCCTACCTCAATACATTTTTGTTTATCAGATTTCATCGCATGAGCAGTAAGGGCTATTATTGTTAAAGTATCTTTATTTTCTTTTTCACGTATTTTCAAAGTTGCGGTTATACCATCCATTTCTGGCATTTGCAAATCCATAAAAATCATATCATAGTCAAAATTTTCTATCTCTTCTATAGCTCTTAATCCATTTTCAACTACTCTAACTTTATGGCCTAACTCTTTTAAAAGCCTTGAAGTTATTAATTGACTAACATAATCATCTTCAACAAGCAAAAGATTTAAAGATTCATTTTTTTTCATAATCATCCCCCCGAATATTTTTATTCGTTTATATTATATCATATTATACATTTATAAAAAAAAGATTAAATTTAAAAAAGTGTAGTTAATATTAAATTATAGTCAGGTGCTGTTACAGCACATTAAAAAACTGTCCACCCCGTCAACCTTCGGTTGCCACCCCTCAAGAGGGGAATTAATCACAAATGCTTGTTTTAACGTTTTTCCTGACCAACTGTCTGCTGACCAACTGACCAATTTTCTACTTTTCAACTACCCCACAAAAAATAAATAAAATCTAAATTAATTCACAACTATTTTTAATTTTTTAGGAATTATTTCAAAATTAGCTTCTGTAAAACCAATGTTTTCACCATCGGCTTCCACCAATATTTTTGGAAAAGATTTAACATTAACTTTTTTTCCTCGTATAAAGTCTATTTTTTTATGTTCTAATAAAGTTCCATTATACATTCTTTTTATACTTCTAATAATATCAAGTTTTCCTATTTTATTAATTATAGTTAAATCAAATAACCCGTCATCAAGAATAGCTTTTGGTACTTGCATCATACCACTACCGTTATATCTTCCATTACCTACACAAAGGCTAAATAAGTCACAATTGATTTCTTTATCATCAACGGTTATTTTTACTTTAGTATCTTTATATCCAAATAATTTTTTAACGGTTAATAATAAATAATAAATTTTACTGCCTTTTCCTTTTCTTTTGATTTTGTTAATTGCATCAACAACTACAGCGTCATATCCAAGACCTGCTATATTTATAAAATATCTTTCAATATTTTTTTCGTATTCATTAAAACAATTTAAGTATCCTATATCTATCAACTTATATTTTTCTTCTTTGATTGCTTTTATTATTTTTTCAATATTTTCATCCATACCTAAAGTTTTTCCGAAATCATTTCCGGTACCTATCGGTATATGAGAAATTAAAAAATCTTCCGAATTTTTGCTGCTTTTCATTATTCCGTTTACTAGCTCATTTAGTGTTCCATCTCCTCCTACAGAAATAAACTTATGTATTCCTTTCCCTATCATTTCTTTTACAATAAAAATACCATGACCTTCATATTCTGTAAAATAGCTATCATATTCTATTTTATTTTCTTTCAATAATTCAAAAATATAGTTTTTGCTTTGAAAGGCTTTTCCGGCGGATGCCTTTGGGTTAAATAAAATCCCCCATTTATTCATACATTTATCACACCCTTAATTTTTCTTATTTATATTATAATACAAAAAAAATATATTTATCAATTTTATAATAAAAGAAAACTATATCTTTACATTTGATTAACTTAAAATTCTTTTTTTTTTCGTAAAATTGCTTTGTATAAAAAATTCAGGAGGTTGCTGTGGTGAACGAAAAAAGATCTGAAAAAAAAATACAAAAAAGAAATTTTATGCAGAAAGAAAAGATGCTTCAGGAAGAACTTGATTTACTTGAAAATATTATGGATGAAATCAAGACTCTTTATGAACAGCTCGAAAAATTTGATTCTAAAGAAAAAAAAGTTATTGAAACTTTACGTTCTTTAAAAAATGTTATTGGTATTTATGAAGATACTGGAGAATATGAAAAAAAAGGTACTTTAAATAGTCTGTTAAAAAAGGCTCAAAAAACTTTGCGTTATCTAAATCAAGATAATGATGATGACGATGAGATAATTTAATCATTTTTTACTATATTAATTGATTCTATTAATATTTCTTTGTCAATTTTTATATCTTCATTTTTATAGTTAAAATCAAATTTTTTTATATATTCTTTTAAATTTTTTTCTATTAAATCTATTCTTTCATTATGGGTTTCATAAGTTATAATCAAAAATTTTTTCTTTTTTATAAAAGATTTTATTTTTTTACCTTTATTAATCAAATCAAAAAAATGTGGCTGGCAAAAAGTCCCATTTTTTTTATACAAAGAGTGAAATTTCTCGTTTTCTAACCATAAACTTATTGTAGAATCGATACTTTTTTCAATCGATTTTTCAATTCTTTCACATAAATAACACTTCCTTTTTCTGATAGAATCTCTTGAAATATTGAATTTATTAATTTTATGCATATTTTTTATTTCGAGACCTATCATTTTTTCTAATAATGTTGCAAAACCAAGTTTATCTGATTTCTTGTAAAACATATTCAAATGTTCTGTACAAAAAGCGTATTCAACTATTCTATCGTGAAAATGATAATCCATAACTAATTCATCTATAACTGTTTTTAAATATTGTTTTTCCACTTCTTTTTTTATGTAGCAAAAAGGACATTCATTTGCATTATTAAAAGCATCCCAAATCTGAATTGTATATATTTTTTCTTGCATTTTTTCACCTCAAAAAAAATGATTTTATACATTATATAATAACATATAAAATCATTTTTTTCTATTATAACCAGTTTTTAATTTCTTCTTCGTTAGGTACTTTCCCTTGAGAAACTAATTTTCCATCAATCATAACTGCTGGTGTCATCATTATTCCACGATCAGTAATTTCACTAATATCTGTAACTTTTACTAACTCAGCTTCTTTTCCTTCTTTATTTAAAACATCTTCAATCGCTTTAGCCACTTTCAGACATTTTGCACAACCTGATCCTAAAACTTCTATTTTCATTATTTTTCAATACCTCCTATAATTTAATCATATCACTATATTACCATATTAGAATATAGTTGTCAAATTATTATTTTTCTAACCAAATAAATAGTTTTTATGGATATTTAATTTAACTATCTATTTCTTAGCATTATTTTTATCTGAATCAAGTTTACTATTTCTTGCATAAATTTTTTGAGCTATTTCATCCATTTCCTGTAATTCAGAAGTTTTAAGTTCATACATAAAATCTTCATGTTTTCTTTCTTTTAATTTATCTAATATATCTTTTTCTTTTTTTGCTTCAATATAATCTTCTCGTGCAAGTTGTTCTTCTTTTAATTTAATACTGTATATTTTTATTAATTTTTTTCTTTCACTATCTAAGAATTCTCTATATTGAATTAATTGTTGAAATTTTGAAGTTGTTATTGAATTTTGAAGTTGTGTATTAAAATCTGATTCAAAATCATCAATTTTTATTTTTATTTCTTCGATCATTTTTTCAACTTTTATTCTTTCTTGAATTTTTTTTGCAAGTTCTTCTTTAGCCATTTCCATAAACTTTTCTCTTAAATCCATTAATTTTTGCAAATTAAAAACAAATTTCAATGCGTTCACCTACTTTATTACATTATAGAAACTCTATTTTATATTATATCTATCCAATTTATAATAAAGATTTCTAACTGTAAGTCCTAATTTTTTTGCCGCTTCAGTCTTATTTCCATGAGATGTTTCTAATGTTTCGATTATTATTTTTTTCTCTTGTTCTTCTATTTGTTCTTTAAGCGTTCCGGTCGATTTATCTGTTATCTCCATTAATTCGGGGATGTGAGAAGAAGTTATTACTGTTTCTTGTGATTCAAGATTTAATATACATCTATCAATCACATTTTCTAATTCTCTTATATTTCCATGCCAATTATAATTGATTAATTTTTTTAATGCATCTTGAGTGAAATCATATATTATTCTTCCGTATTTTTGATTTAAGCTATGTAATATTTGTTTAGCAAGAAGCGGTATATCTTCTTTTCTTTCTCTTAATGGAGGTATTTTTATGCTTACAACAGAAATTTTATAATAGATTTCTTTTGAAAATTTACCTAAACTGACAAGTGTTTTAAGATCTTCAGTCGTTGAAAAAATAAACCTCACATCTGGTTTAAAGTTATAATGAGTTGATTCAAATTCATTGTCTTTCAATAATCTAAGTAATTTTCCTTGAATTTGTGGTTTTAACAAATGAATGTTTTCTAAAAATAGTGTTCCGTGGTTAGCTTTGGCTATATAAGAATTTTCTCCAAACAAAATTTCTTCTTGAGAAGTCTCCGGTATTAAAGAGAAATTAATTTTTAAATAAGGTTCTTCTTTTCTTTCGCTCGAATTATGAATTGCTTGAGATAAAATTTCTTTTCCGACACCATATTCACCTGTTATTAAAATATTTATTTTTGTATTACTTGCTTTTTGTGCTTGTTTTATAACATTTTTCATTTCTTGAGAATAAGATACTATATCTTCAAAAGTATTTTGAACTTTCTGCTTTTTCAACATTCTTTTAGTAGCTTCAAGTTGATTTAAAAGTCTTTGAATTTCAGAAACATCATGAATAACTCCTACACTTCCTTTGAATTCATTATTTACAAATATAGGAGTCACGCTTGCAATCACATCTTTTTTACTTTCGGCTATTCGAAGTTTTACATTTAAAATGGGCTTCTTCTCCTTTGCACATTTTATATGTAAACTCTCTCCTTCGGCAATATCTATAGATGCTGGTTTCCCTATAACTTCCCTTGCGGCAAGTCCTGTTATTTTTGAATAGGCCTTGTTTACCATCACAACTCTGCCTTCTTGATCGGCTACAGATATTGCATCCGCGGTGGAATCAATAATAGAAGTTAATTTTGCTTCTATTTCTTTTAAATTAGTAACTTCTTCAGCAAGTTTTTGTACTGTTGTTATATCTCTAAATACAGCTACCGCAAGAATTACTTCGTTTTTTTCATTTCTTACAGGAATTCTTGAGGTTATTATTATCTTATTACCAAGATTCTGAAGCCTATCAAGTTCAGGTTCTCCTGTTCTTACTACAAGATGTAATCTTGTAGTTGGAATAGTATCTATAATATTTTTTTCCATTACTTCATTTTTTTTCAAATTTAATATTCTACATCCTGCCTCATTAATAAATACAATTTTATCATTTTTATCGACCGCAATAACAGCTTCTTGTATTTGGTCTAAAATATTTTTAAAAATATTTTTATCGAGCATAAATAAATCCCCCTTTATTAAACTTTTGGTTCTATGTAAAATGGTATGGTTAATAATAATTTATAGTGAGGTGACTATTACACAAAAACCTGTCCACCCCGTCAATCTTCGATTGCCACCCCTCAAGAGGGGAATTAATTCAAAGTCTTTTTTAATAATAATTTAAGGTAAATCGATGTAAAATAAAAGAACGAACAATTGAGAATTTTCTGTCAAATCTACTGACCAACTGACCAACTTTCTGCTGATGCAGCTCTTTGCATCCCACTTTTTTCTTATTCTTCTTTTAATTTATGTTCTTGAATCCAACCGTTTTCTAATTCTAAATCAACCATATGTTTTACTACATCATCATATTCTTTTTTATTCAAAAATCTTGATAACTTTTCTATATCTCGCGCTTTATATACGGGAACATATTGATCCATTAAACTAACATGAATTTTTTCTGAAAGATCGTATTTTATATAAGTTAAAGCTTCTTTTGCTAAAAACGTATGATTTGGTAAAACGAGTATTCTTATTATAATGCCTCTTTGTAAAATATTTTCTTCATTTAAAATATAATCATCTCCTATTTGATTATACATCTCTTTAAGTGCTTTTTTACATGTATCCCAATAATTTGATATAAAAGAAAATTTTTTTGCTATAATATTACTTGTATATCTTATGTCTGGTAAATATATATCAATAAAATTTCCTAATATTTCTATTATTTCTGGTTTTTCAAAAGAAGAGGTATTCCAAACTATTGGAAGATTGAATCCTTTTTCTATCGCTAATATTAAAGCATCTACTATAAATGGTAAGTAAGGAGTTGCCGTAACTAAATCAAGGTTTACAGCTTTTTTTTCATTTTGAATTTTCATATATATTTCTGATAACTCTTCTACACTAACATTTCTTCCAAAACCTTCTTGACTAAATCTAAAATTCTGGCAATAAACGCATTTCATGCTACATCCGCTGAAAAAAACTCCACCAGCTCCTGTTTTGCCTGTTAATGGAGGTTCTTCTCCCGGATATAAAACGTATTCAGATATTTTCACTTTATCTTCTGCCCCACAAACACCTTTGTTTGCGGTTCTATCTATTCCACAATTTACAGGACACAAATTACATTTTTTTAAATTTTTATATAAGTCATCTTTTATTTTTATTAAATTGCCATTCTCATAATTTTTAAAATAAATAGGTTTTCTCATTTTTCTTCCTTCCTATAATGCACAGCATTCATAACTGTAACAAATTTCATATTTTTCATTTTTTGCTTTATTAATAGTTGTTTTTAAAGGTTGAACCATTTTATTTACTTTTCCTATCAAACTTTCTTGCAACTCTTTTCTATATAATCCTTTAGGGTGCATACAGCCTAGAGTTAATGTTTTTTCTTTAAATAATTCTTTTGCTTCTAAAATTATATTTTCAACTTCTTCTATTTTACAAGGTGTTGCATTTTGAAATTTTGAACCTTTTGTTGGTATAAAAACTAAAAATATTATTTCTGAAATATCTTTTTTATAATCGTAAAGCTTTTTCAAAGCTTCCGATTCATGCGAAATTTTCCCTCTGTTTAAACCTATAGTAATATGAGGAACAACTTCAATCCCATTTTTTATGAGTAAATCAAAACTTTGCCAACTTTCATTAAATTTATTTATATTGTAAACAGCTTTGTAAGTTTTTTCACTTCCAACTAAATCAAAAGAAACTTTATCATATAAAAACTTAATGGTTTCTATATCTTTTTCTTCAACCAATCCTGTGTGTATATTATATTTGATTTTATGAGTTTTTTTAAATTCTATCAATTTATCAAAATTTTCTTTTAAAGGGATTTTATAAACTTTATTATAACCTCCACTTATTAAAAATGAAGTAAAACCTTCTTCATAAAGATTACTTATATCTTTAATCGTTTTCATATTCTTCAAATAATGTTTGTTACAGTGATTACAGTTTAAATAACATTTGTCTTCTGTAAGACTTATAGATTTTGTATTTTTTAAGATTACAAATTGTATTTTTTTTTCAGTCATTTTTATCTTCCTCAAGTTTTTTACAAGCGTACTTTGCGGCTAACTGTTGTGCGTTTTTTTTAGAATTCCCTTCTCCAATTCCATAAATTTCATTATTTATTTTAACGGCTATTTTGTAATATCTTATATGAGAAGGGCCTTTAGCTTTAACTATTTCATATTCTGGTAAAACTTTAAATTTTTCTTGGGTTATTTCTTGAAGTTTTGTTTTATGATCTAAAAATAAATCTCCAGCTATAGCCTTTTTTAAATATGGATCTAATTTTTCTAAAATATATTTTTTAGTATAATCATATCCATAAGATAGATATAACGAAGCAAAATAAGATTCTGTAGCATCTGCTAAAATAGAATGTTTTTCTCTCCCGCCGTGTTTATCTTCTCCAACACCTAAAAACAAAAAATCATTTAATTTTAAAACAGCCGCTATTTCTGCAAGTATAAATTCACTTGCAACTGTAGCTCTTATCTTCGACATATCTCCCTCAGAAAGATCAAAACTTTTATAAAGGAACTCGGAGATTACAAGTTCCAAAATTGAATCTCCGAGAAATTCTAATCTTTCATTTGATTGAAGCATTCTGTCTTTATTATCTTTTTCAAAAACATAAGAACTATGAGAAAAAGCTGTAAAAAGTAAATATTTATTTATTCCTTCTGGAAGATGCAGTTTTTTTATAGCATCTTCCAAAATACTTTTTTCTATCTCATTCAAATCGGGAACATTTTCCATTTTAAAATTTCTCCTTGATTTTTTTTACAATATTTTCTTTATCTATACCGAAATATTGTAATAAATCTTTGCTTTCTCCTGACGGAGAATATTTATCAATACCATAATTATTAATAGATTTAATGTTTATAGAATTTTTTAATAAGTATTTAGATATTTCATTTATCATTCCGCTCTCTTTGTTATGATCTTCAAACAACATTATATGTTTGTTTTCTAATAAAGGTTTCACAGATGAAAAGTCTGCTTCTATTGGAGAAGATACATTTATAAGATTTACTAAAATGTTTTCATTTTTCAAATGTTCTACTGCTTTAAATGCCACATCAAGCATACTTCCATAAGTTAAAATCGTTACTTCTCCGCCTTCTCTTAATATATCTAGTTTTTCAGGAGAATATTCATAATTTTCATCAAAATAAACTTCTCCATCTTCTTTTTTTATTATGTCTATTTTCGATCTTCCCATTACAACAATAAAGTTACCTTTAGTTTTAGCAACGTATCTTATAACTCTATCTGTTTGATTAGGATCTCCAGGAACTATTATTTTTGTATTATAAAAACTTCTTGCTAAATTAAGATAATTTATTGCATGATGAGTTTTGCCATCTTCACCAACATCTGTACCACAATGAGTCAAAACTGTTTTTAATTCTGCTTTGTTAATATCATTTAATCTTTGTTGATTAAATACTTCATCCAATCCAAAAACTCCAAAATCTGCAAAGAAAGTTAACACTCCACACGAAGACATCGCTCCTGCAAGAGCAGCTGCGTTATGTTCTTGAATTCCTATTTGAACAAATGTTTCAGGACTAACTTTTTTGAAATCGTCAAGCTTCACTGAAGGGCTTAAATCACAATCTACTGCAGCAATAACGTTTTTATCTTTATTTACTTTTGCTAAATCTGCAATAGCTTTTCCAAAAGCTGATCTATTATCTGTTTTAGAATCATAAATTATTGGAGTTCCAGTATCAATATCGTATGATATATTTGAATTAAAGGTTTCTTTTTTATCTATAATATTTAATTTTTTTCTTGCTTCTACGTATTTTTCAAAATCATTTTCTAAATTTAATTCTTTTAAAGCTTTTTCTAATTCAGCTGCACTTAATGCTTTCCCATGATAATCAGGTTTATTTTCCATAAATGATACATTTTTTCCAATATTTGTATGAGCGATTATTGCAGTAGGTCCTAATTTATAGTTTTCTGCCATTATTAAAGCTTCATTCAATTGATTAAAATCATGTCCATCAACTTCGATTACATTCCATCCAGATATTTTATATTCTTCTGCTATGTTTACATATAAAATATCTCTCGCTCTTCCGGAGATTTGAATATCATTATAATCTATTAAAACTGTTAAATTATTTAATTTTTCTTTTTTTGCAGTTCTTCTTGCTTCAGCTATTTGTCCTTTAGGGCTTTCACCATCACTTGAGAGTACATAAACTCTATAATTTTTATTAGTCAATTTTGCAGCTAACGCCATTCCTACACCAACAGAAAGACCTTGCCCTAAATTTCCAGTAGACCATTCTATTGCAGGAATACCTCGATTGACATGACCCTCAAAAACAGAGCTATAATGTCTAAAGCCGGTTATAGCTTCATCAATATCAAAGAAGTTCATTCTACCAAGTGCTGCATAAACTCCTGGAGAAGTGTGTCCGTGACCTATTATTGTTCTATCTCTATTTTCATCAAAAGGTTTTTCAGGGTCAATATTTGCTCTATTAAAAACACTTAGATATAAATCAATAGAAGACATCGAACCACCTGGATGACCTGAATTTGCTAATGAAGTCATTTTTAAAATATCACCTTTACATAAATTCGATAATTTTTCTAATTCTTTTAGACTATATTTCAAAAAAATCTCCTCCTCTATAATATTAATCATTCTATGTAAAATAATTTTGATTTTTATAACGATGTTCAATCCGAACAAAATGTTAACTCTTGTTTTTCTTTAATAAAAAAGATTTTTAGTGAATTTAAGGTTGAAAATCAGTTTAAAATGCGTTTCCAAAAATTATCTATTAAATATCAATGTTGTCATATATGCTGTAACGCCGTGCAAAGTACGCGTGGCTGTTACACTACATTAAAAACACCCTGACCTCCCTATCAATCTTCGATTGCAACCCCTCAAGAGAGGGAAAATTTAAAGTCTTTTTTATTAATGCTTTGATGGTAAATATGGATGAAATAAAGTAGCGAACAATTGAGAATTTT
>CAYZNB010000029.1:0-23858 GCA_964478535.1 uncultured Thermotogaceae bacterium | reverse complement strand
AAAAACTGCCAAAAACATCATTTTAAACACTTTTCCATTTAAACAATTAAACATTATTTGATTTTCCTGACCAACTTTTATATATTATTTTAAAAATTCTTGTGATATAATTTACTGAATAAGAATATCTATTAGTAAAGGAGAGGGTAAACGTGGATGTTGAAAACATTGAAAGATACGATAAAGCGGAAGAAATTGCTAACGCTGTTACACATGGTATAGCTGGTGTTTTTAGTATAGCGGCATTAGTTTTGATGATTGTTTTTTCCGCTGTTAAGGGGACTGCTGCACATGTTGTTGGGTCGGCTATTTTTGGGTCTTCTTTGATAATTCTTTACACGGCATCAACTATTTATCATGCATTGACTCACAAAAAAGCCAAGTATGTTTTTGAAATTCTTGACCATTCTGCAATTTATATATTAATTGCAGGGACTTACACGCCTTTTACTTTAACGGCTTTAAGAGGGCCTGTAGGTTGGACTCTTTTTGGGGTTATATGGGGAATGGCAGCTATTGGGATAGCTTTCAAAGCTTTTTTTGTTAGAAGATTCATGGTAGTTTCAACTTTGATTTATATTGCTATGGGTTGGACAATAATTTTTGTTTTTTCTGATTTGAAAGCTAATTTTCATGAAAATGGAATTTTTCTTTTAGCTCTTGGAGGGGTATTATATACTGTAGGAACTATATTTTATATGTGGAGAAAAATGAGATTTCATCATGCGTTATGGCATCTTTTTGTTATGGCAGGGAGTTTTTGTCATGTTTTCTCTGTTATGTTATATTTAATTCCTGTGTTGAGTTAAATAAAAATCCGACTTAGTCGGATTTTTTTAATTGAAAATTTTTTTTAATATAAAAATTCCTGCAATTACAAAAAATGCTATAAATAATAAAGCGAAAAAAATTGGAAGCAAGAAAAAAGCTATTCCTAATATTATTATAAAACCTATTATTCCTCCAAATAAAGCAAAGGCTGAACCTAGAAGCTTTAGTATTAATAATACTATAGGAAAGAATATTAACATGAGAAATCCTAAAAATAATAAACCAAATATATCAATTATAAACATAAAAAACCTCCTCCTATATCTTTTTTTAAAATTATACAATTATTTTTTAAAAAAGTCAAGGTTTAATTTAATTTTTTTTATTATTAAGCTAATTTTTTTGTTTTAATATTAATATTATTGCTAATATTTTTTATAAGAATTTGAAAGAACTAGTATTTCTAACGGTTCAAGCGTTTCTATTTGATTATATATATTTCCTGTTAGTATGTCTACGTAATTTTCACCTAATTCAAAATTAAATGATTCTTTTGAATTTCTTGAATTAGAAATTACAATGATTTTTTCATCTTCGTATATTCTTTCGTAAGCAAGAATCCATCCATTGTTTGATAAAACGTTATACGATCCTTTTTTTAGAGCATTACTTTCTTTTCTGAAATTTGTTAGAGTTTTATAGAAATCATAAACTTCTATATTCCACATATTTTCATCCCAATAAAAAGGAATTCTGCAAAAGGGGTCATTGTTTCCTGTCATCCCAATTTCATCTCCGTAATATATCATAGGAGAACCTATAAAAGTCATTTGAATGGCAACCGCTAATTTTAATTTTTCTACATCTTCTTCAAGAACAGTAAGTATTCTGGCTGTATCATGTGATCCAAGAATATTCCATAACCCGTGAAGTACTTGAGGAGGGTATTTTTGAAGATAATTATTAGTGGAATTTACAAAAGGTAAAGCTCTGCCGCCTCTTGCATAAGCTATTATGGCATCTCTAAAAATATAATTCATAACAGAATCAAAAGAAGGATCTTCAAAATAATGCGTAGAATCTATCCAATATTCTCCTATTATAGTTATTTCTTCGTTTATAGACTTTATATTGGGATAAATAAAATTTGACCAATATCTTGTTGGTAATTGGTCTACTGCATCAAGTCTCCAACCATCAATTCCTTTGCCTATCCAGTAAGCGATTATTTTACTTATATAAGCTTTTACTTCAGGGTTATCATTGTTCAATTTCGGTAAAGAAGCATAATTGTGCCAGCTCGAATAACTTTGAGGTGATTCTCTTATAGGAAAAGATAAAATTTCGTACCAATCTAAATATCTTGACTCTTTTTGTTTTTCAAAATTTTCTTTCATCGCAAAAAAATTTGTTCCTGTATGATTGAAAACTCCGTCTAAAATAATTTTTATATTTTTATCTTGGAAAGTTTTCAATAAATCATCAAAAATTTCTTCTGTGCCAAAATGAGGGTCTATTTGGAAATAATCTTCCGTGTTATATTTATGTGATGTAGACGCTTTAAATATTGGATTGAAATATATGGATTCTATTCCTAAAGTGTATAAATAATCTGAAGAATCTATAACTCCTTGTAAATCTCCGCCATAAAACCCGAATAATAAAGAGTTTAAATCATGTGGCCCATTCCAATTATTTGAAAATAAAGGATCGTTTGAAGTATCGCCGTTTTTAAATCTTTCAGGAAAAATCTGATATTGTGTAATTCCTTTTGTCCATTCGGGAATATCAAATAATTTTATAGAAGGTCGGTTAAAATCAAATTCAAAAAATTCGTGAGAACTGCTGTAACCGTAAATTATACTTTTTCCATCTATAATTTCAAATTTATATTTAAAAATATCTGCAGGTGTTTTTAGATGGAATCTGTAAAGTTCAGTATTTGGAGTTATTATATGTTCTTTATTAAGTATTATTCCATTTGAATGTAAAATAACATCTTCAACATCATTTTTTTCAAATTCTATCGAAATATATATTTCTCCGTGTTTGATAGGGTTAACATATCGTCTGTTTAATTGATGGGTTATGGTTTTTATTTTTGCATCACCTTTTTTAGGAAAATAAATTGATTCGACTAATCTTGTGTTATAAATTTGACCATCGCTTAAAGCTATATTTCTATTATTAAAATCAATAGTTTTTTCGCCATCAACTATAAATTTATATTTATATATTCCTTCTTCCAGATCTGCTATATATCTCCAAAGACCTGTGAATGTTTTTTCCATCTCATCTGGGATAAAGTTGTTAAAATCGCTTATAAATTCAACTTTTTCGGCATCATCAGCTGAAAATAAAAAAGTTACGCGAATAGGAAGAATAATAGTAATTAAAAGTAAAAATAATGATAAAATAAATTTTTTTCTCATATTCTTTCCTCCAATTAATTAAGGGCGTGCTATTAAGCTACGCCCGATTTTTTAGTCAACAGATTTGTTAATAATTTTCTTTCCTAATAAAACAAATGGTGAAACTATTTCATTGTTCCCAAAATAGGCACTTGACATACCTTTATCAGAATTTTCTCTTATTATTTCATTTATAGGAATTTCCTGTAATAATTCTAAATCATATTTTTCTGAAAGTTTTTTCGCACCATCTTTTCCAAAAATATAATGTTTTGAACCGCAATCTGAACATTTGTAATAAGACATATTTTCAACTAATCCCAAAGTTTTTTGATTCATAAGTTTTACAAAATTAATTGCTTTTTCAACGTCATCTTGAGAAACTACTGAAGGAGTTGTAACAATAACCGCACCTAAAATATTCTGGATATTTTGAAAAACTGTTAAAGGTTCATCGCCTGTACCAGGAGGGCAATCTACAATTAAAAAGTCGAGATCTTCCCATGCGACTTCAGAAAAAAATTCAAGTATAGTTCCTGTTTTTAAAGGGCCTCTCCAAACTATAGGGTTAGTTTCCTCTTTTAAAAAATGAGATATAGAAATTACTTTCACTCCATTTACTTCTGGTGGAACAAGTTCATCACCAACTTTAGTAGGGTAAACATCTCTTCCGCCCAACATTCTGACAACATCCGGACCATGTAAATCTATATCAATAATTCCTACTTTTTTTCCTTCAAGAGCAAGAGCAACAGCTAAATTAACTGCCACTGTAGTTTTTCCTACGCCACCTTTTCCGCTCATTACAACAACGGTATTTTTTACTGTTTTCATTCTTTCATTAGCTTTTTTAATTGTTAATTGAATATCTTTCATAGTAGCCATTTTATACCCTCCAAAAAAATTATTTTATTATTATTTCATAAGATATTTCTGAAACGCCTTTAAATATTGCAGATGCTGTGCAATATTTGTTTTGTGATAATTCTACTGCTCTTTCTAATTTTTTTAACTGTAAATCATTTCCGGTAAATTCATAAATTAAATGAATTTTAGGGTAAGTTGTTATTTCTCCACGAACTGCTTCAGGTTGTACCCGAATTTCTAAATTTTCAAAAGGAACTTTCATTTTTTCTAAAATCATCGTAACATCTATACCGGTACATCCTGCAAGTCCGGCAAACATAAGCTCCATAGGAGAAGGGGCACAGTCATGTCCTCCATTGTCAATAGAAGAATCACTGTGTATATCGTGCCCCGAAGGAGTTTTTGAATAAAAATGTCTTCCGCCCAAATATTTAAATTTGTATTCCCTCATTTAGAAAGCCTCCTGTATTTTATTTTTTAAACACTAATTTATTATAACACTTTTAAATTTCAAAATTAAATGATTCTCTGTTAAAATTAATTATTTTGAATTTTAAATAAAAATGTTCTCATTTGATTATTAATGAGAACATTTTTAATGAGTAATTTTAAAATATTAAAATTCAATTTGTAAGTTTAATTCTTTTTCTGATTTTAATATTTTAAATTCTTTAAAAGAAATTATGAGTGCCCATATTATTATTATTAAATCTATTAATAAAGCACCTAAGTAAATACCCCGTGTGCCTAAAAAAATTGGAAAGATTTTCATAACTGGAATGTAAAAAACAAGTTGTCTTGCTATTCCTAGTAATGCAACAGGTTTCCCTTTATTTATAGCAGGAAAAAATGTCATTGAAATAAAAATTATAGGTAAAACAGGAATTATTGACATAAGTAATCTAAAATTCATCAAATTATAGGGGCTGAAAATTTGATCTGGCATCATTAATTTCAATATTAACTCTGGGGAAAACATCATTAAAAGCCAAAAAGGTAACATGAAAATAAATCCAGATATTGAGAAAACTTTATATGATTTTATAACTCTTAAATTTTTTTTAGCCCCAAAATTTATACCTGTTACAGGTTGTAATGCTCTCATTAAACCAAAAATAGGTGTCAATAAAAATGTGAATACTCTATAAGTGGCTCCGTAAAAAGCGATATCAAATATAGTACCATATTTTGATAAAGCATTAAATACTATAATTCCTTGTAAAACAGTCATAACTGACATTATAAAAGAAGGTATTCCCATGCTAAATATATTATTAATTATTTTTTTGTTTCTAAAAAATTTTAAAGGTTCTGATTCAAAAGTGACATTCTTTCCTGAAAAATAAATTATTCCCAAAATACTATAAATAAACATTCCTAAATTAGTTCCCCATGCAGCACCTTTTACTCCAAAATTTAATATTGTTATAAAAACATAATTAGCTATAATGTTTATAATAAGGCCGCTTCCCATTATTAAAGCGGCTGTTTTCATTTTGCCTTCTGAGCGAACTATCATATTTAAAGCTAATCCGTGAATCCAAAAAAATGTTCCTATAATTGTTATTTTGAAATATTCAACACCAAAAATAACCGCTTCACCTTTCCCACCCATCATTAATATAAATTTCTCGGCAAAAACCCAACCTATTATCATATAAATAATAGTAAATATTATGGATAAATAATTTACATTTCCTAAAATTTTTTTCTGAGTTATTTTATCGTTTGAACCTAAAGCTATACTCATAGCAGAACCTGCACCTACTCCTATTAATGAACCTAAACCAAGTGATATTTGAGTTAATGGATAAGCTAAAGATACTCCGGCAAGGGCATTTTCTCCAACAAATCTTCCTACGAAAATAGCATCAAAAACTGTGTTTAAACCATATAATACCATAGCTATAATAGCTGGGATAGAAAGTTTCCACATTACTTTCCAAAGATTTTCATTTAAAATGAATTTTTTTTGAATTTCTCTATTGAAATCATTTTTTTTCGACATTCTAATCACCTCATATATTTTTTAGTTAAAAAAATTAGTATAGTCTAATTTTTTTAACTAAATATAATTATAATAAAAAAAAATAGAGTTTTCTACTCCAAAAATCAAAAAAAGCTTTTTTTTATTAATCTTTTGAAAATATATTTCTATAATTATTTGGAGAAATATTAGTATGTTTTTTAAACATACTAGAAAATTTACTTGGGTTTTCATAGCCTATTTCCAAAGCGATATGAGCAATTGATAAATTTTTATTTTTTAATAAAATTTTGGCTTTTTCCACTCTTTTTAATTTTATAAAATCATAAAAAGAAGTTTTTAAGTATTGATTAAAATATTTTTGTATTTTATAAGAGCTTATATCAAATTCGTGATTCAAGTTTTTTAAACAAGGCGGAGAATCTAAATTATTAGTAATCAAATTTATTATTCCTGTCATAACAGAAGTTTCGAAAAAAACTTTATTTAATTGAGATGATTTATAGATATTTATTAATTCATCTTTTATTAGAGATAAACTCTCGAAATTTTTATGAATTAAAAAATTTAAATATTTATTCATCGTTTTATTGTATGAATCAATCAATAAAAAATTATCTATATAAAAATTTTTTGAGTTTGAAATTAATCCTTTAATAATATTTTTATTAAAAGGTGTATTATTTTTTTTCTTTGATAAAAAATTGAATTTTGAAACTATTGAGAAAGAACTAAAATTATTATAAATCATTTTAAAATTTTTATATTTTTCTGGCATATAAAAAATACAAAATTTATTTTTATTTAAACAATGTGATTTGTTCGAAAAATTGATGTTTAGTTTATACTCGCCTTCGGTACAAAAAGAACATTCTAAAATATCATTATGTGAAGAAAACAATCTATTATAATTAACATAATATTTTGTAGAGACATTTTTAAAAATTATGCATTCATATTCACAATCAAATGAAAAAATTATGATTTCTCCCGAACCTATAAAATCATTTATTTTGCCTATTTTTATGTTTTTGTATTCTTCTATTTTTTTAATAAATTCTATATTTTTTAAATATGAAAAATAATCTTTTTCTGTAATTTTGCTATTAGTCATTTTTTTCTCCTGAAAATAAAATTAATGAATATATTAATTTTATCATAAAATAACTAATTTTTTTAGGGTAAATTAATTTTGTTGATAAATAATAGATTGAAAGATAAATTACTGACAAAATAATTAAAAAGCCTTCAACATTTGTTGAAGGATGATTTTTCTGTAGTTTTGTATAAAATAGTATTTAATTGTGTTTCAAAAAATTATTTTTGTTTATCCAAAATAAAAAGTTCTAAAGTAAAAAGAAAAAATTAATTAACATCTTTTGCAAGACGAAATCCTTTGCTAATGTCTACGGCATGAGAAGGATTTTTAATATCATGTTTTCCTACAAGGATGTAAGCTGTATTATCCCAATAACTGCCTCCGCGTATCCTTTTGTAAAAGTTATTTATATTATTATTTTTTGATTGAAGCTAAAGGTTTTGATATGTTATAATAGTCAATGAAGTTTTTATTAATAAAACAAGAGGTGGAAAATTATGATAAAAGATATTTCTAAAAGACTTGTAGATAACGTGAGTAAAGTTATAAAAGGAAAAAATCAAGAGATTGAAATGTTTTTTGCTGTAATGCTTTCAGAAGGCCATGTTTTACTTGAAGATTATCCAGGCACAGGAAAAACTATTTTAGCAAGAGCTATGGCAAAAAGTCTTTCACTTGATTTTAAAAGATCACAGTTTACACCAGATTTGCTTCCTTCTGATATAACTGGATTATATATTTATGATAAAAACAAGGCTGAATTTATATTAAAAAAAGGACCTGTATTTACAGATATATTTTTAGGGGATGAAATAAATAGGGCTACTCCAAGAACTCAATCAGCACTTCTTGAAGCGTTAGCAGAAAAACAAGTATCTATAGATGGAATTACTCATAAACTTGGCGGTAATTTTTTTGTAATAGCTACACAAAATCCTGTAGAATATGAAGGTACATTCCCTTTACCTGAAGCCCAAATGGATAGATTTACTATAAAAATGGAAATAGGGTATCCGGATTTGAAATCAGAAATTGAAATGCTCGAATCTCAAGAAAAAGTTCATCCTATAGAAAATATAGCTCCAGTAATAGGTGTAGAAGAATATATAGCTGCTAAAAGATATTTGAATGAAGTAAGAATAACTGAAAAAGTTAAACAGTACATTGTAGAGCTTGTAAGTAAAACGAGAAAAGATAAAGATGTTCTTGTTGGAGCGAGTCCTAGAGCGTGTATATCACTTATGAAATTATCTAGGGGTTATGCAGCAATAAAGGGAAGAGATTTTGTAATTCCTGACGATATTAAAGATCTTGCCGCAAGTGTTTTGTCTCATAGAATAATAATAAAACCTGAATCAAAGATAAAAGGAGTAAGTTCAATTCAAATAATTAAAAAACTTATGGATGAAACTGAAGTGGTAAAATGAAACTAGATTATGAACGTTTGAAGTGGATAACGATATCAGCGATCGTTTTAAATCTTATAGTGTTTAACAAATATTCTGTAATATTGATTATTTTTGCTGCGATATTTTGGATAAAATATTTTATTGATTATAAAGTGTTTAAAAAAATAAATGCTACAACATATTTTTTTACGAGTAAAGTTTTCAGAAAAGAAAGAAATGAATTTTACGTTGAATTAGAAAATAATTCAAAAAAAAATATAGTAATAAAAGTATTTCCAGCCAATAATGTAAATAATATTTTTCCTCATACAAGAATAGTAACTAGTAAAAAAAATAGTAGAATGAAAGTAGCTTTTAATTGTTTTTTTGATAAAAGGGGAAAACACAAAATAAACAATGGTTCAATATCATATGAAGATTCACTTGGTCTTTACAGCTTCTCTAAAGAATTAAAAAATGATAAAGAAATAAAAGTTCTTCCAGAAAATGTTTTTGCAGCATTTAAAAAGGAAGAATTAAAAAAATTGATACCGGAAGTTATAAGTAAGTATATGGTTCTTGAAGATAATACTTATATAGAAAAAATAAATGAGTATAATAATGAGCCGATGAATAAAATCCATTGGAAATTGAGTGCCAAAATGGATGAGTTGATGGTTAAAAAATATTCTTATACTTCAACAGGGAAAGTGTATATATTTCTTGATTTGAATATAGAAGAAAACTCGGTAATAAATAATTACATATGGCAAGAAATGAGAAAAAAATACGAAGAGTTTTCAATATTTGCAACTTTAGCAATAATAAAAGATGTTATGGAAAGAAACGAAGAGATAAGATTGACTGTAAATGGTGAAAATGTGATTCATGAAAAAAGCAGATATTATGAAAATTATTATAATTTATTTTCAGATATAAAAGGTGCAGATAATGCAAAAATATCGTTTTCAGAAGTTTTTGAAAGTATGGTCTCAAAATTGACTCTTGAAGATACTGTAATTATAATTTCAATGTATTTAAACGGTAAAATTATTCAAGAGTTGATAAAGGCAAGGTCGAGAAGTTCTAAAGTAATAGTTCTTTTAATGCCTTATGCGTATAGACTTCCTGAAGAGCCTATTTTAAAGGCTAATGAAATGTACAGAAAAGAAGTATTGGAATTTGAAAAAGATGCTGAAATATTGAGAAATCAAAAAATAATAGTAAGAATAGTTTCATATAATGAAACTTTGTTAGAAGTTTTTGAAAGTGTTTAATAGGGGGTATAATAAAATTATGGGCAATCCATTTGGATGCCCATAATTTTATATTATTTTTCTAAAATTTTTAAAATGCTATTTACTATTTCTTTGTAATCTCCAACAATTCCATAATCTGCGACTTTGAAAATAGGCGCGTTTTTATTTTTGTTTATTACAACTACACACTCAGCATCTTGCATTCCAGCAATATGTTGAATAGCTCCTGAAATACCACATGCGATATATAATTTAGGTCTAACTGTTTTTCCTGTTTGACCAACTTGATGAGAGTGATCTATCCAACCATTATCAACAGCAGATCTTGAAGCTCCTAAAACACCGCCTAATTTATCGGCAAGTTTTTTTAATAAATCAAATCCTTCTTTGTTACCAACACCTCTACCACCAGCAACAATTATTTCAGCTTGTTGAATATCTATATTATTCTTTTTTTCTTTTACTGTTTTTAAAATTTTAGTTTTGATATCTTCTAATTCAAGGTTAATTTCAAAATCAATAATTTCTCCAATATTTGAATCATTCTTTTTATTTTTTTCCATAACACCAGGTCTTACAGTAGCCATTTGGGGTTTATGATTAGGACAAATAATAGTAGCCATAATGTTACCGCCAAATGCTGGTCTTGTTTGAAGTAGCTTTTTATCTGTTTCATCAATTTCAAGGTTTGTACAATCAGCAGTTAATCCAGTATTTACTCTCGCAGAAATACGAGGTGCTAAATCTCTACCAATGTGAGTAGCTCCTATTAAAAATATATCAGGATTATAAGCATTAATCATCGATGTAATAACTTTTGTATAAACATCTGTAGTATAGTTTTTTAAATTTTTATCATCACAAACATAAACGATATCTGCTCCATAAGCTATTAATTCTTCGCTCATTTCTTGCAAATTTTCACCAAGTAATACAGCACATACTTTTTGATTTAATTTATCTGCTAATATTTTTCCTTCTCCTAAAAGTTCAAGAGAAACATCCATTAATTTTCCATCTCTTTGTTCAGCAAATACCCATACATTTTTGTATTCAATATTATTATCCGTTTTTGGCATGTCTTCACCTCTTTTATATTATATGTCTACTTTTTAAATTCGACAATAAATTTTTTGCGATAGTATTTGCATCGCCTTCTAGCATTTCTCCTTTACTTCTAACTTCAGGAGTGAAAGTCTTTTTAACTTGAGTAGGAGATCCTTTAAGTCCTATATGATCAAGATTAACTTCGATATCATCAACTCCCCAAGTTTCAGTAACTTCTTTTCCTTCGCCAAAAACTTTAAAAATTCCATTAATGCTCATATATCTCGGTTCGTTAAGTTCTTTTATCGCTGTTAGTAAAACTGGCATTTGAACTTCAATAACTTCATAACCATCTTCTAAAGATCTTTCAACAACAACTTTGTCATTTTCAATCTTAAAATTTTTAACATAAGTAACTTGAGGAATGTTCAATCTTTCAGCAATTTGAGGGCCAACTTGCGCTGTATCTCCATCTATTGCTTGTCTTCCTGCAAAAATTATATCGTAATTTCCTATTTTTTTAATAGCAGCTGAAATTGTTTCTGAAGTAGCCCAAGTATCAGCACCACCAAATTTTCTATCACTTAAAAGAATTGCTCTATCAGCACCCATTGCTAAAGCTTCTTTTAAAACTTCCGTAGCTTGAGAAGGACCCATAGTAAGAACAGTTACATTTGCATTTTCTACTGTATCTTTAATTAAAAGAGCTTGTTCAAGAGCATTTTTATCGTCTGGATTCATAATACTTGGAACACCTTTTCTTATCAAAGTTCCTGTTACAGGATCTATTTTAAGTTCTGTAGTATCTGGAACTTGTTTAATACAAACAATTATATTCATCATATTTCCTCCCGTTGATTAATTATTAATTGCATTTGCTGCTATAACCATTTTTTGAACTTCAGAAGTTCCTTCATAGATTTCAGTAATTTTAGCATCTCTCATCATTCTTTCAACCGGGTAGTCTTTTGTATATCCATAACCTCCATGAAGTTGAACTGCTTTTGTAGTAACTTCCATAGCAGCTTCAGCAGCAAATAATTTTGCCATAGCGGCATAGTTAGAATAAGGAACATTTTGTTGTTTCGCATTAGCAGCCTTGTGTACAAGAAGTCTAGATGCTTCAACTTTAGTAGCCATTTCTGCAATATTAAACTGAACAGCTTGAAATTGACTTATAGGTCTACCAAATTGTTCTCTCTGTTTTATATATTTTATTGTTTCATCAAGAGCACCTTCAGCAATACCTAAAGCTTGAGCAGCTATTCCTATTCTTCCGCCATCAAGAGTTTGCATAGCGATTTTAAATCCTTGCCCTTCTTTTCCTAATAAATTTTCTTTAGGGATTCTCATGTCTTCAAATATTAATTCAGCAGTAGCTGAACCTCTTATTCCCATTTTTCTTTCAATTTTTCCTATAAAAAAACCGGGTGTTCCTTTTTCAATTATAAAAGCAGAAATGCCTCTTGTTTTAGCACTTCTATCTGTCATTGCAAAGATTATATAAATACCGGCTTTACTGCCGTTTGTTATAAATATTTTTGAACCATTTATTATATAATGATCACCATCAAGTACAGCTGTTGTTTGTTGGGCACCTGCATCAGTTCCGGCATTTGATTCTGTCAGAGCAAATGCTCCTAAAACTTCTCCTGTTGCTAATGGCTTTAAAAATTTTTCTTTTTGATATTCATTTCCATAAGCTAATATAGGCCAACAAGATAAAGAATTATGTGCTGATAAAATAACTCCGGTTGTTGCACAATATCTAGATAATTCAGCAACTGCAATAGCATAGCTTAACTCATCCGCACCTGCTCCTCCGTACTGAATTGGTACTGTCATGCCTAATAAACCATATTTTCTCATCTTGTTTACAGTCTCTTCAGGAAAAATTTCTGTTTCATCTGTTTCAGAAGCTATAGGTTTAACTTCGTTTTCTGTAAAATCTCTCATCATTTTTCTTACCATCTTTTGTTGTTCGTTCAAAGAAAAGTCCATTTATTTTCCTCCTAAATAGGTGATTTTTTTCACTATAATAGTTAAATCTTACGACTGAATTGACTCTCATTTATTAACATTATACATTAAAAATAATTAATTTTAAAGTCTTTTATTTTATATTTAAATATAATTAGAGGCATTTAAACTTTAATGATTTTATATTCCTAATTTTCTTATTAATACTAAAAAAAAGGTAACTTTATGATATAATTTATATTAAAAAAGTTGAAAAGTAAAAAAGGGGCTGAATTTGTGAAAATATTAGTTGATGGAGATGCTTGTCCAGTAAAAAATATTGTTATAGAAACTGCAAAAAAATATAATTTAAAAGTTTTAATTTTTATAAACGAAAGTCAAGAATTAGATTCTGACTATGCTAAAATAATTCGTGTTTCTAGTGGTAAAGATGTTGCAGATTTTGAGTTAATAAATCAATCTGAAACAAATGATATTGTAGCAAGCAATGATTATGGAGTTCTTACGATGGCTTTAGCAAAAAGAGCTTTTCCTATAAATTTTGATGGAGTTATTTTCACTGAATTAAATATAAATACCTTTTTAATGAACAGATATTTAAATGAAAAATCGAGAAAAGCTAAAAAGTACGTGAAAGGACCTTCGAAAAGAAAAAATGAAGATAATTTAAAATTTGAGGAAGTTTTAAATTATCTAATTTTAAAAAATATTACGGAGGAAATCTAATGAAAAAATTTCTTGAGAATATAGAATTAAACAAAAAAAAATATTTAATTGCTCTTGTGACTTTAATTATTTTATCAATTTTAGGCATTTTGCGAATTGAAATTGATTCTGAATTTTCAAATTTCATGCCTTCTGATTCCGAGTATATTGAAATATATAACAACATAAATGAAATTTTTGAAACAGATGAACAAATATTTTATCTTGCAAAATTAGACTTTGATCCAAAAACTATTTCGGGAATAAAAAAAATAAATGAAATTTCAAATAAATTACTTATTTTTGAAGGGATAAAATACGTGAATTCTCCAGTTCAAAATGATATAATTTATGGTTTAAATATAATAAATATTAAAGATATTAACGAAGATAATCTTCATATTTTTTTAAATTATATGGATTCTTTTTCAGAATTAACACCTTTAGTTGAAGAAAATGGTTTTTTTTATTGTCCGTTTATTATTACACCTGAAAAAAATGCAGATATTGATAAAGTTATAGTATTTACAAATAAAGTTTTTAAAGATGAAAAATTAGACTTTTATGCTTCAGGTCAAATATATCTTCAAAGAACTATTTATGGTTATATTAAATATATATTATTCACTCTCCCGCCAATAGCATTAATTATAGTGCTAATAATTTTTATAATTCAACTAGGTTCTTTAAAATCAACTTTAATTGCCTTGATTCCAGCTGTTGTTAGTTCCATTATAACTTTAGGTTTAATAGGAGGGATAATAAAAAATTTATCTATAATTACTTCTATAATTCCTTTATTTACAATAGTTATGGGAAGTGCTGATGGTCTTCATTTTGTTTCTCATGTGATAGATAAACTTGATGAAGGTAAAACTAAAATTGAGGCTCTTTATGAAACGTTTAAAATTGTTGGTAATCCTATGATAATAACAACTTTAACTACTGTTTTCAGTTTTTTAGCTTTGACGGTTATTAAATCGGAAGCAATTTTTCAATTGAGTATTTTAGCTGCTATTGGGATAGCTTTGGCGGGACTTTCAACTTGGTTTTTAATACCTTTATTAATTTTTTTCTGTAAAGATTTAAAAACGAAAAGAAATACTTCATTTAATTTTTTGGATAAATTTTTTATGTGTTTTCAAAACAAAAAATCTATTTTTGTTGTTATTTTGTTATGCTCATTTTTTATTCCGGGAATAATTAAAATAAATACGGACTTTAACCTTCTGAAATTGCATAGGCCTTTTACCACTGTTTATAAAAGTAATGAACAAATTAATAAAATTTATGGTTCCGCATTGCCTTTATTATTATTAATAGAAAGCGAAATAGATCCTATAAATACAAATAATGCTTTAGAAATAATAAATATTCAAAAAGAAATTGAAAAAATTGATGGTATATCTAAAACTGTTTCGGGGTATGATTTTATTGCTATAATAAATAAGAACGCTTTTAATTTAGATAAAATAGAATATCCACGTTCTATTTTGACTATAAACCTTATATATAATAACTTATTAAATTTTAAAGTTAATCCATTGGAATCTTTCATAAATAGAGAAAAAAAAGTGTCAAAAATTTTAGTTTATCCTCCAGATATAAGTGCAAAAACTTTAAATCAGGTTGAAAATGAAATAAATAAAATAAAACATAATTATCTTAGCCTTTCATTAACAGGAGTTCCTCTTGTAATGAAAGAGATGAATGATAGAATATTTTTTGATCAGATGATTTCCATTATTTTGGCGTCAATAATAATATTTATTTTAATGTTAATCGTTCAAAAAAATTTAAAATTGGCAATTTTATCTCTGCTTCCATTGATTGTAAGTCTTATTACTTTGTTTGGTTTTATGGGATATTCAGGTTTTGAATTGAGCTTAATAACAAGTATAATTTCTGTTATTGCTATAGGAGTAGGAATAGATTATGCTATACATTTTCTTTCAGTATATAAATCTTTTTATAATGAAACATCTGATAAAGAAGCAGCTTTAAAAAAAGCTTTTAAATATGTATCAACACCAATAATAGCACATACTTTAGGATTAGGTCTTGGTTTTTCAACTTTATTATTTTCGCCTTTAACAAGTCACGTATATTTTTCTGTTTTAATGTTTATTTCTATGACGGTTTGTGCATTTTTGTCATTAACGTTAATTCCTTATATTTTGAGTATAATAAAGATAAAAAAATAGAGCTTAAACGCTCTATTTTTATGTGTTGATTTATATTATATATTTTTGAAGCACTTCTGTTAAGCTGTTACTCATATTTGCCAATTTATCTGATGTAAATTTAATATTTTTTGAATTTTCTGATTGTTCAAAAATTGAATTTGTTATTTTTTCTATTTGATTGCTTATTTCAACCATAGCTTTAGTAGAGTTATCAATTGCACCTGAAATCTCTTGGCTTGAAGCGCTTTGCTGTTCGCTGATAGCAGTAAGGTTTTCTATTTTATAATTTACGTTATTTATTTTATTGATTATTTCAACAAAATCTTTTTCTACGTCTTCTCCTTTTAATGAAACTTCAGTTACAATTAAAACCGTATTTTCTGTTGCTTTATCTACAGAATCTATTCCTGATTTAATATCTTTCAAAATTTTATCTATTTCTAATGTTGTCAGTTTACTTTCTTCAGCAAGTTTTCTAATTTCATCAGCAACTACTGCAAACCCTTTTCCTGCTTCTCCAGCTCGTGCGGCTTCTATTGCGGCATTTAATGCCAATAAATTTGTTTGTTCAGCAATTGTATTTATTTTATTTACTACTTCCCCGATATTTTGCGAATTTTTTTCAACTTCTCTTACAATGTTTGAAGTGTTTTTTGTTTGTTCAGAAGCTTCTTTTATAGCATTTACGATATTTTTAATTCCTTGTTCCCCTAAATTAGATGCTTTTAATACTTCATTCGCGTCATTAGATAGTTCTTGATTAAGTTTAGATATACTTTGAGCAGAAGCAGCAACTTCTTCGACGCTTGAATTAATTTGTTCGAGTGCTGATGAAGTGTTTTCAACATCAGAATTAATATTTTCAATAGATTTTGAAATTCCTTTAATAGAAATTGTATTTTTCTCTGCTATTTCAGTCAAATTTTTTGCTGAAATATCCACATCCATAACTTCATTTTTTATTTCAGAAAAAGATTTTTTTAGCATAGCGGTTAATTTTTTCAATGAAAATGACATTTTCCCTATTTCGTCTTTTCTTTTTATATCTTTTTCAATTATTTCTACAGTGAAATCGCCATTTGATATTTGATCAGTCATTAGTGTTGATTTATTAATATTTTTTGTGATATTTCCAGAAACAAAGAAAATAATAATAAACAATACTGTAGAAATTACAAGAGAAAATATTACTATTAAAAAAGTTAAAGAATTTGCTTCATTCATAACTTCATCTTTCGATAAAGAAAATCCCAATGTCCATCCAGGAGTATTTTCTATAGGGTTAAAAATCAAAAAATTTCTTGTGCCATCAGCTGTATTATATTCTCCCATCCCCCCGTTTCCTGAGATTGCTTCAAATCCCAAACTGCTCAAGCCATTATATCCAAATGTTTTGTCGGCAGTTGTAATGTTCATATTCATTACAAGCTCTTTTTCTCTGTGAGAAAGCATATTTCCAAATTCATCTATTGCCCACGCAAAACCGGTTTTACCAAAAATTATTGAATCCGTAATTTCAGATAAAAAGTCTATTTTTAAAGCTACTCCCATTAAACCTATTATATTTTCTCTTCTATCTTTCACAGAATGAACTACTGGTATTATATAATCTGTTTTATTTTCAAATTTAATAGGATTTCCAATATAAAAATTTTTTTTGTTTTCAATAATTTCATTAAAAAAAACTATTTCAGTAAAGTCGTATTTTTCGCCTGTGCTTGTGGCCGCTTCCCCAAATTCATCGCAAAAAAATAACATTTCATATTCATTTTTTATTGTTTCTTGTGCTCTTTCCAATTCAGTTGTTATCATTGCCATATATCCAGACGTTATAGCATTTTTTTCAGACCATGTTTTCATATCATTAATATATAATTCGAATGTTTTAGATATTTCAGAAGATTTTGCATTTATTATTTCTTTTGTCAGGTTATTATTCAATTTTATAACAACGCTTCTTGATTGAAATAAAACTACCATTACAAGAAAAAAAAGTAACGCTACAGTAATTCCGCCAAAAGAAATTAACATTTTTGCTTTCAATTTCATAAAACCCCCCCTTTTTTAATAATTATTAATATAATTTTATCATTTATAAATGAAAAAAACAACTATAAATTTATTAGTCATTAATTAATAAGAAACACTAAACACATAAAAAATAATCTTTAAAGGTGTATAATTCTTTTATAATAATAATTAAAGAAGGTGTATATGATGTTAGTTCCAAAACTTTTTACTACTATTAAGGAGTATGATTCCAAAACTTTTTTTTCAGATTTATCTTCAGGATTTATTCTTGGAATAATTGCAATTCCTTTATCTATAGCTTTTGCAATTTCTTCTGGGGTATCTCCTGAAAAAGGTATTATTGCAGCTATTATAGGAGGTGGCGTGGTTTCGCTTTTAGGCGGGAGTAGAGTTCAAATAGCGGGGCCTACAGGAGCTTTTGTAGCTTTAATTTATGGGATTGTTGTGAAATTTGGAGTTAGTGGGTTGATTCTTTCGACAATAATGGCTGGAATTTTTTTATTAATTATGGGAGTATTAAAACTAGGAACAATTATTAAATTTATCCCACATTCTATTACTTCTGGGTTCACTTCAGGAATAGCAGTATTAATATTTACAAATCAAATTAATGATATAACAGGTTTGAAAGCGGATAACTCATTAAATTTTTTTGAAAAATGGTTATATTACTTTAAAAATATTTCTAATGTTTCTTATATAACTTTTTTATTATTTTTAATTTGTATTTTTTGCTTATTTGTTTGGCCTAAAATAAACAAAAAAATTCCTTCTTCAATAATAATAATATTATTAAGTATACTTATAAACAATTTATTTAATTTGAGAATAACTACTATAGGAAGTGCTTTTGGGGATTTGTCTCTTAAATTTAATTTGATGGATTTTTCGAGTATTCAATTTTCAGATATACAAATTCTTTTAATTCCAGCTATTTCAATAGCCATTCTTGGTGGTATTGAATCATTATTATCTGCAGTTGTTGCCGATGGTATGATAGGTGGCAACCATCGTTCAAATATGGAACTAATAGCTCAAGGAACTGCAAATGTTTTGTGTGCAATGTTTGGCGGAATTCCTGTAACAGGGGCAATAGCTCGAACAGCTGCGAATGTAAAGAATGGAGGTAGAACACCTGTTTCTGGGATAATTCATTCGTTAACTATTCTTATAATAATGATTTTTCTTACCCCTTATCTTAAACACATTCCTTTGGTGACACTTGCTTCAATATTGATATTTGTGTCAATAAACATGTTTGAAATAGAATCTTTTAAAAATATTAAAAATAATCATGCTTATGATAATATAGTTTTTATTTTAACTTTTATATTAACTTTTGCTTTTGATCTTATTATAGCTATTCAGGTCGGAATAATTTTTTCTGCATTTTTGTTTATGAAAAGAATGATGGAGGTTTCTAAAATAAGTTATTTCAAAGAAGAAATTGAAGATAAAGAATTAAACGATAAATTGCATTTTTCTAGTTCGAATAATTTCAAAGGAAAAGTAGAAATATATGAAATAAACGGGCCGTTTTTCTTTGCGGCAGCCGAAAATCTTTTAAAAATAAATTCTGAATTAAATTACAATCCAGAATTATTAGTTTTGAAAATGACTCAAGTTCCTTTTATAGATTCAACTGCTTTAAACACTTTAAATAGATTCGCTATTTCTATGAAAAAAAGAAATACTAAAGTATGTATAGCAGAAGCTGATATTGAAGTAAAAAAATTAATATTAAAAAATGAAATAGAAAATGTATTTTTTGTTGATAAAATGAAAGATATAATCGTAAATAAAGACTAATCTCTATATTGTTTATCAAAAATATCAATATTTTTGATAAACACTTCTGATACACTCGGACAAAATTGTTCACCTATATTTTTATTTATTTCATGCAATGCTTCTTCTTTCGATAATTTATTTCTGTAAGATCTATTTGTTCGCATGGCGTCCCAAGAGTCTGCAATACAAAGAATTCTTGAGGGAAGAGGTATTTCATTTTCTTTCAACTTGTCTGGATAGCCTTTCCCATTCCATCTCTCATGATGATGTAAAATATAAACAGCTATATTTTTTAATTTTTTTGATTTTTTTAATGTGGCATATCCATAATAAGGGTGTTTTTTAATTTCTTCAAATTCTTCTTCTGTAAGTTTGCCGGGTTTATCTAATATGTTTTTTGGGATTAAAATTTTTCCAATATCATGTAATATACCCGCCCAATATATTTCTCCAATTTCTTCTTTTGAACAATTCATTTTTTCTGCTAATGCTTTTGCAATTTCTGCTACACCTTTTGAATGTCCTGTTGTGTAAGAGTCATGTATATCAAGTAATTGTGTTATAGAAAATATTATTTCCTTTTGAAAATCTTGCTGTAATTTTTGATAACTTCTAACAACGAAAAAAGAACTTACAATACTCTTAAAAGCTTCCATTATTCTTGTAGAATTATCACGGAATTTTTTTGAATTATTTTTATCAACGCTTAAAATAATACCGCCATAAACTTCATTATCAGATTCAAGTTTAATTATTACAGATAATTTTGAATTTTTAAACGCAATTTTTATTTTTTCATATTTATTTTCATTTAATATATTTTTAAAAATATCTGAATTAACAAAATAAGTAAAATCATTAAATTTAGGCAAATCGAAAACCTTTAATTCAACGTTATTTAGTTCTTCCGTATTATAACCTAAAGAATCTATGAATTCAATGTTCTCGCCTCTTAAAAGGTATATAGTGGCATAATCAACTTCTTCAAGAAGATTTATTATTGTTTCTAATATGCCTACTAAAAATGTTTTTTCATCTTCAAAAGATTTTTTGTTAATTCTGCTGACTATATCAATAACGTTTTCAAGATCAACAGATATTCTGTTCATCTCTTGATAATAAGTTTCAAGTTCTTCATTTAAAGCTTTTAATTCTTCATTATTAGATTCGGCCTCCTCAAACTTTTCATTTAAATCATCGCTTTGCTTTTTTATAATTTTATTAGCTTCTTCAATCTCAAGTAATTTTCGATCTAATTCTCCGGATTTATAATCTAAAACTTTTTTTAAAGCGAAATTCCATACTGCTATTATTATAAAGGCTATTAAAACTGGTATGAATATAATCAAAAAGATAAATAAAAAATTATTTGATTTATCTTCATATTTCCCAAACCATTTTGCTCTTATAGAATTATATTCGCCTGTAGCCATTATTATATCAAGACCTTCGTTTAATTTGAAAATTAAATTTGTATTATTCTTATGAGTTGAAAAACATCTATCTAATGAAAAAATATCGAAATTAGCTGAAACAATATTTTTTAAATTATATTTTTCAATTAAATACATTCCTTGATATTTGCTCATAAAAGCTACAGCATTTTCATATGTAGATGAGGCTAATTTTCTAAAAACATCTTCTGGTTGATCTAATTCTATTAAATTTGAATCAAAGCTATTTTCAATTGCAAAATCGTGAGTTATTGACCCCATTTGAACTAATACTGTTTTATCTTTCAAATCTTCAATTTTTTTAATTTCTTCACCTTTTCTGAAAAAAACAGTATAAGTAACATTTAAATAAGGAGAAGAAAAATCAAATATTTCAGCTCTTTCAGACGAAAATATCATTCCTGAAATCATATCAATTTCGTTATTTTCCAGCAAAGATCTTACAATATTCCAAGTATTAAGTTCAATATTATAATCAATTCCTTGAACTTTAAGTACAGCCTTTAAAATATCTATATTAAAACCGTCGGGCTCCCCATTTTCATTAATAAATTCATATGGTGGAAAGGCAGAGTCTCCACCAATTTTTAATATACTATTAGATAACAAAAATATATTCAATAATACTATTATTAATATCAAAAAATATTTTTTCATATAATACCCCCTAAAAAATCTTTTATGTAAATATTATATCATATTTTCTATATTTTTTAAACTATATGACAAAAAGATTTACTTGACTTTTCTAATTAAAATACTTTTTTAATATTTAAACATCATTATTAAAAGTAATATTATTTCATAAATACACGCTCCGCCACCTAAAACATCTCCCGTTATTCCACCGATTTTTTTATTAGAAATTATTTTTACAAAAATAAAGCTTATAAAAAATGCCAATAAAGCTTTTAAAAAGATTGAAATATCTAAGAAAAGTAAAGGAATAATAAAAATTGAAGAATATAAAAAATATCTTTTTGGATATGGGTAGTAGTAACTTGCAAGTCCTTCATTTTTTGCAGGTTTACAAAAAGCTATCAATCCTACTAAAAAGAATCTTGAAAAAATTGGGTAAATTAATTGAAAGCCAGTTAAATTTTTAAAAGCAAAAAAATATATTATTAAATAAATTACTCCATATAATAAAGCAAATGCACCGACATTAGGGTCTTTCATTATTTTTAAGCGTTGTTCTTTAGTTTTTACTTGAGCACCAAAACCGTCTATTATATCTAACAATCCATCAAAATGAAAATATTGAAAAATAAAAAAGTATAAAAACATAATTAAAATAGAACTAATTTCCTCAGGAAAAAATTTTGAAAAAATAAAATCTGTTCCCCATAATAGTAAAAAAGCTGCATAACCAACTAAAGGAAAATATATTGTGCTTTTCTTTATATCTATGTTCTTAATATAAGGCACAGGAATTTTTGATATAGTTCCAAATGCCACAAAAATATTTTTTATCATAACATTTTCAACTCTTTTATTGTGTTTAAAGTTTTTTCAAGTTTAAAAGTTTCAACGCATATAGGAATATCTTTAAAATATTTACTGTAAAAATTTTTGAATATTTTAATTTGATCAATCGAAGGTTCAGAATGATCTTTATTATTTACAACACCATGAAAATGAATTTCGCAAATATTCGAATAATTTTTTATAAAATTTTCTGGGCTTTTTTCTTTAAGAATTAAATGCCCATAATCTAAAGTTATTTTTGGGTTTAAATCTTTTATCTTTTCGTAATATATTTCGAATTTATCGTTTTCAAGATTTTCTAAAGAAATTTTATCACTTGATTTTTTTTTCAAATATAAAAAAACTTTTCTAAATTCTTCTAAATCACCTAAAGGGTGCATGACCATATTAAAAGATTTTTTAGATGAGAAAAATTCTCCGGCACTTTTTATATGTTCGAGCGTGTTGGTAGGTAAATGAACTGAATATTTTACTTGTGATTCAATCGAATCAATTTCTTTTTGAATCAATTCTTTTATATCATCATCCCAAGAGTAAATAAGCAACTCAACAAAGTCAACGCTTTTTTTTAATATATCACAATTTTCTAAATAAGTTCCCGGAACTTGCCACGAAGTTGTGCCTATAATCACTTTATTTTCACCTCTATTCCTGAAACCATTAAAAACACTTCATCTGAAATTTCTGCAATCATTTTATTTAAACGACCAAGAAAAATTATATACTTTCTTGCCAATTTATTATCTGGGATTATTCCCCACCCAGTTTCATTAGTTACTATAATTATTTCTTTGATATGAGATTCTTCTTTTAATTTTATTAAAAAATTTTTGAATTTTTCAAATTCATTTTCTATAATTGATTTATCTTCATTTTCATGCTTTAAAAGAAGATTAGAAACCCACATTGTAAGGCAATCCAAAAGAAGAACTTCATAATTATCTTTTTGAATATCTTTTATTTTTGAAGTTAAATTTAAGGGTTCTTCATAAGTGTAAAAGTTGTTTCCCCGAGTTAATTGATGATTTTTTATTTTTTCTTTCATTTCTTGATCAAAAGCTTGAGCTGTTGCCAAAAAAGCTCTTTTACCATTAAATGATAAAGACCTATTTTCTGCATAAGTGCTTTTACCACAAGATTGCCCACCAGTTATTAAAATTATTTTCAAAAAATTCAACTCCTTTTTTTCATTACGACTATATATAAATCAATTTTATCATAAAAAAAATAAAATTAAAGATATATTTAATTTGTTTTTTAAAAAAACGATTCTATGTAGTTTTTTGTGAATCAGTTGGAAAGTAGAAAGTTGGTAAGGAAAAACATTTTAATAATAACTGTTTTTTTGATTTTAATGTAGTGTAACAGCCACGCTGAACTGTGCACGGCGTTAC
>CAYZNB010000028.1:0-24244 GCA_964478535.1 uncultured Thermotogaceae bacterium | reverse complement strand
GCTGTAACGCCGTGCACAGTTCAGCGTGGCTGTTACACTACATTAAAAGCAAAAAACGGTAATTATAAAAATTGTTTTTTCTTTCCAACTATTAAATTTCAATTAAATATTTCCAATATCTGTATGGCATAAGATTTTTCTGCAATTTTAAATTTTTTCTATTTTTTATAGCTATTGATTCATGAAATTTTTTCCACAACATTTGTACTTCTTTTTCTTCTGAATCATAATTTTCTTTTATTTTATTCTCTTGAAAATCTTCCACATAAAAAAAATCTATTTTTTTGTTTTCATATTTATAAGCTGTTTTTCTTTTAATATCGTGAATAACCCATATTTCCTCTGAAAACCTTTCAGAAAAATGTGCGAGAAGATACTTACTTATATCATTATCTGGATTTATTGGAGCATAATAACTCCCATCAATCATTTTCCTAAATCTTAATAGGCCTTTTAAACGATGAACTTCTTTTGCAACCCTAGTATGTATATCATTAAATAGCTTTATATGTTCTAAATTTATATATTTTTCAGTATCTTTTTTAAATTTATTATATGAAATCAAATATTTAAATGTTGTTATATCTTTTTTTTCGTTTTCTGAAGAAAAAACAAAAAAAATCTTTTTTAAAGTCAAATCATCTATATTTTTTCTCAAATAATCGAAAAAATATTTAGATTTTTTTGATTCGGTATTTATTTCAATTTCTTCACCAAATAAAGAAATATTTCCTTGCGAAACAATATTTTCAGGTATTATTTTTTCTTTATAACAAAAAAATAATACACATAAAAACCCATCAAAACTACCATCATATCTTATTATCTTCAAAAAAATACCTTCTTTATTCTGAATATTTTAAATGACTAGTGGATTGAAAAAATTTTATTTTTCCAGATTCGTCAAAAAATGCTTTGTCAATCCAACTTTGTTCAACACATTTGCTATCAGGTAAAACAACTTCATGAGAGTATCTTATAACAGAATTTTCAAGAGTTACATTTTTAAGTCTATTCAGTATTATTTCATGTTCTTTTTCGGGAATTAAATGTAGGAATTTTTTTCCTATTAATTCTTCTCTTTTTTTATTAAAAAACTTACAATAAGAATCATTTGCAAATATTATTGTAGTATCTGGAAGAAATCGGCAAATTAAATCTTCAGCACTATTTACTATTGATTCATAGGCTTCTTTTTCTTCTAATAATTTTTGTTCGATATTTTTCTTTTCAGTAATTTCAGTAATTACTGCTATATACCTTTTATTGTTAAATATGTCTTTTCTAGAGAATATAATCGCGTTGTACCATAATCCTTCTTTTTTATACTGGAAAGATATTTTTTTGTTATCTAACACTGTTTTTTCAAAAGCTTTTTTATACATATCAACTATGTTACTTTCAAAATAATAATCAATAGAATTGTTAATTAAAAGATTTTTAGATAAAAACATATAATCTTCTTCTCCAAACCAAACGTTTATAAAATTAAAATTTTCATCGAATTCGAAAACCATGTCATTTAATGAATTAATCAATATATTAAAATCATTTATTTGAATCATTTCTTCTGAAATGTCGTATAGAGTTAAAGAAAAACCGTATTCTGAGTCAAATTTTACTTCGCATTTATACCATTTGTCATTTTGGTTAGAATAAAATTTTATATTTTTTCTTTTTTCTTTTATATTCTTTTTTATAGATTTGTAAAAACTAGTGTTTTCAGAAAATTCTATAATTTCATCTATGTTTTTTGATAAAATTTGCTCAACAGTAAAACCCAATATTTTAGAAAACATTTCATTTACAAAAGTAAATTTAAAACTATGAGGGTTACCATTAGAATTAAATAAAACTTTACAACAGGCACATCCTATCGATAAATTATTAATGATATTTTTTATATCTGTTTCATCATTCATAAAGTTCACCTCCATTTTTATTTGTTTTATCATTTAATTATAACATACTGAAGCCTTTGGCTTCAATCTAAAAAAATTCAACATTTTCTTTTGCTTATTATTTTCGTTATAATAAATTGTTAAAATAAATAAAATGACATTTAGAGGTTTGCAATAAGCGTAAATAATATTTAAGAATTATAAAAGTATATTTGCTTTTTATCAAAACACATATTAAATAAAATTTTCCAAAAATATGTTAATTTAAAAAAATAGATTGTAATAAATTTAAAGAATAGAAAAAAGTTATATAGTTAAGAAAATTGGAAACGGATTACTTAGATTGCAATGTAAAGTTTCCAAAAATATGATATAAATAAGGAGGGTAGTCGTTATCGTAAAACTTGCAATTTTATAAAACCTGAAAAGATTATAAAAAAGTTTACGCATATCTTGATAGCAATAGAATAAATTATATTCAAAAGATGACTAAATAGATGGGAAAAAAGATTTCAAATAGCTATAAAATATGTGGTGGTTTATGAATAAAGAAATATATTTAAATCTTTTTATAACGTTTTATAAATTTTACGGGACGAAACTAGTTGTGAGAATTGCTTTAGTTGGAGCTACTGGAGAAGTAGGTAGAAAAGTTCTTAAAGAATTAGAAGAAAACAGATTTGAAAATATCACTTTATTTGCTTCAAAGAAGTCTGCGGGGAAGAAATTGAATTATTTGAGTAAAGAAGTGATAATTAATGAATTAACAGAAAAAAGTTTTGATGAAAAGTTTGACTACATTCTTTTTACTGCAGGATCAGCTGTTTCAAAGGTTTATTTTTCAAAGGCTTTAGAAAATTGTAAGGTTGCTATAGATAACTCATCAGCATTTAGAATGGATGAAGGTATTCCTCTTGTTATTCCTGAAATAAATGGCAACGTATTAAAAGGGTATAAAGGTCTAGTTGCTAATCCTAATTGTTCTACTATTCAAATGTTATTATCTTTAAATAATATATATAAAAAATACGGTATTGAAGAGATAGTCGTTTCAACTTATCAGGCTGTTTCTGGTTCTGGTAATAAAGGGATTAGCGAATTAGCTAATCAAGAAAATGGAGATTTAAATGTAGTAAATTATCCAAAACAAATTTTTAGAAATGTTATTCCTGAAATAGGACCTTATATGGAAAATGATTTTACTGAAGAAGAAGTAAAAATGGTTAGAGAAACTAAAAAAATTTTTAATGATGATAATATTGAAGTTTATCCAACTGCTGTTAGAGTTCCTGTTTATTATGGCCATTCTGAATCTATTTTAGTTAGAACAAAGTCTCCTCTTTCAAAAGATGATTTCATAAACATAATGAAAAATTCAGAAAATGTTGTTTATTCAGAGGATATTGTAACTCCTCTTGAAATAGAAGATTCTAAAAAAACTTACGTTTCAAGAATTAGAGCAATTGACGAAAAAACCTTTATGTTCTGGAATGTTGCGGATAATGTGAGAGTTGGGGCTGCTACAAATGCTGTAAGAATTATGCAAAAACATATAGAATTGAATAATTGAAAAATTTGCGGGATTATGCAATTAATGATATAATATAATGTAAAGAAAAAAACTAAATCCTTTTAGAGGAGGTATTATTATGGGAAAAAAGCTTAAAAGTATTGGTGGAAGATCTTTAAAACAAAAAAAATCTGGTGGAAATATGAATAAGGTTCTTCAAGAAGCTCAAAAAGCTCAAGTTGCTTTAGAAGAAGAAATGGCAAAAATGGAAGAAAAGTTTGCAACTCTAGAATTTGATGCTACAAGTGGTGGAGGGGTTGTAAAAGTTATAGCTACCGGAGACTTAAAAATTAAAGATATTGAAATTTCTGAAGAATTAAAAGACGAAGATTTTGATATTGTAAAAGATATGATTATAGCCGCAACAAATGAGGTTATAGAAAAGATTAACACAAGTAAAGAAGAAGAAAACGAAAAAATAAATGACAAATATTTATCTGGTTTGTCTGATTTTGGATTTTGATAAATTTAACGTTTAATTATACTTATTTTATTATAAATCGTATATAATAAGGATAGAGAAAAAAATAACTAAGTTTTGAACTTGTTTTAATTATTTTAGGAGGTGTTGTTAATGGCATTAAAAGTTGCAATTAATGGTTTTGGGAGAATTGGAAGAATAGTTTTCAGAATTATGGCTGAAAGGAACGATATTGATGTTGTAGCTATAAACGATTTAACAGATACAAAAACTCTTGCTACACTTTTAAAATATGATTCAGTTCACGGAAGATTTAATGGAACTGTTGAATTGCTTGAAAATGGTTTTAAAGTAAACGGTAAAGAAATTAAGGTTTTTGCTGAAAGAGATCCTTCTAATTTGCCTTGGGCTTCTTTAGGGGTTGATATGGTTATAGAATCAACAGGTGTTTTTACAGGAAAAGAAAAATGCATGCCACATATCAATTCTGGAGCAAAAAAAGTTTTAATTACTGCTCCTGCTAAAGGGGAAGTAGATGCTACAATTGTTTTAGGGGTTAACGATGCAGAATTAACTGCAGATATGCAAGTTATTTCTAATGCTTCTTGTACAACAAATTCTATAGCTCCTGTAATTAAAGTATTAAATGATAATTTTAAAATTAAAAGAGGTCTTTTAACTACTATTCACTCTTTTACCAATGACCAACAGGTTCTTGATTTGCCTCATAGAGATTTAAGAAGAGCAAGAGCAGCTGCAATAAATATTATTCCGACTACAACTGGTGCAGCAAAAGCGGTTGCGTTAGTTATTCCTGAGTTAAAAGGAAAACTTGACGGTATTGCTATGAGAGTCCCAACTGCTGATGGTTCTATAACTGATTTAACAATTGAAGTTGAAAAAGAAACAACAGTGGAAGAAATAAATGCTTTAGTAAAAGCTTCTGCTGAAGGAGAATTAAAAGGCATAGTAGATTATACTGAAGACCCTATAGTTTCTTCTGATATAATAGGTACTACTGCTTCAGGAATTTTTGATTCTGAGTTAACAAAAGTAATGAATGGTACTTTAGTAAAAGTTGGTTCATGGTATGATAATGAATATGGTTATTCTGCAAGAGTTGTTGATCTTGCTTTAAAATGGGGAAACTTATAATTTAATTAATTACTAAATAAAGGGGACATTTATATGTTCCCTTTTATAATATAAGAGTTATTTAATTAATAATCATAATATAAAGAAAGAGGTAAAAAACTAAAAAGAATTTAACGGGGGTATAAAAAATGGATAAAATTACTATAAGAGATATTGATTTTAATGAAAAGAAAGTTATAGTTAGAGTTGATTTTAATGTTCCTCTAAAAGATGGTGTTATTACTGATGAAACAAGAATTGTTGAAGCTTTACCAACTATAAAACATTTGATGGAAAATAAGGCTAAAGTAATTCTTCTTTCACATCTTGGTAGACCTAAAGGAGAAAAAAAACCTAAATACACTTTAAAACCTGTTGCAGATAGACTTAATGAACTATTAGATAATAAAGTTTCTTTTATTGAAGAAACTCGAGGTGATTTAGTTGAAAAAGCAATTGATAGTCTTGAATTTGGAAATGTTTTACTTTTAGAAAACACTCGTTTTGAAAAAGGAGAAGAAAAAAATAATGATGAGCTTTCAGAAGCATGGGCGAAACTTGCTGATTACCATGTTAATGATGCTTTTGGGACAGCTCACAGAGCACATGCTTCTAATGTAGGTATTGCTCAAAGGATTCCAAGTTTTGCGGGTTTTTTGATGGAAAAAGAAATAAAATTTTTAGATAAAGTTACAAAAAATCCTGAAAAGCCTTATGCGGTTATACTTGGTGGAGCAAAGGTTTCAGATAAAATAGGTGTTATTACGAATCTTCTTGAAAATGCGGATAGAATTTTAATCGGTGGAGCTATGATGTTTACCTTCTTAAAAGCTCAGGGAAAAGAAATAGGATCTTCGCTTTTTGAAGAAGATAAGTTAGAACTTGCAAAAGAATTATTAAAAAAAGCAGAAGAAAAAAACGTAGAATTTATTCTTCCGGTAGACGCTATTATTGCACAAAAACTTGAAGCTGGTGTTGAAACAAAAATAGTCAATATTGATGATGGAATTGAAAAAGGTTGGATGGGTCTTGATATTGGTCCAGAATCTTTAAAACTTTTTGAAACAAAGTTGGATGACGTTAAAACTGTTGTTTGGAATGGACCTATGGGAGTTTTTGAAATAGAAGATTTTGCTAATGGAACAAAAACAATCGCAGAAATTATTGCTAAAATAACTAATCAAAGAGGTGCTATCAGTGTTATTGGCGGAGGAGATTCTGCTGCAGCGGCTGAAAAATTTAATTTATCCTCTCAATTTTCTCATGTTTCAACAGGAGGAGGAGCTTCTCTTGAATTTTTGGAAGGGTTAGAGTTACCTGGGATAGCTTCAATTTCAAAAAAAAAAATAATTAAAGATAGAAAATTTGTTTTAGCTGGAAATTGGAAAATGAATAAAAATAATACAGAAGCGGCACAATTTTCCAATTTACTTGTAGGTGAATTAGGAAGCGAAAAAAAGATAGATGTAGTTTTAGGCGTTCCTTTCACAACGCTTGAAAGAGTTTTTGAAATAACTCAAAAATCTGATATAAAAGTATCGGCACAAAATATGTATTTCGAGGATAAAGGTGCGTATACTGGGGAAATTTCTTCTGATATGTTAAAAAACATTGGGGTAGAATATGTTATTTTAGGGCATTCAGAAAGAAGAGATATTTTTAATGAAACTGATGAATTAATAAATAAAAAGATAAAAAAAGCTATTGAAAAAGATTTAACTCCTATTTTTTGTATTGGGGAACATTTAGAAGAAAGAAATAAAGGATTAGCTTTTAATGTTGTTGAAAAGCAAATAAAAGAAGGTTTATATGGGTTAAATACAGAACAACTAAAAAAAGTTATAATCGCATATGAGCCTGTATGGGCAATTGGAACAGGAGTTGTAGCCACTCCAGAACAAGCACAAGAAATTCATGCTTATATTAGAAGTTTGTTGAAGGATATTTACGGGGAAGAAGTTTCGCAAAATATTTCATTATTGTATGGAGGAAGTGTCAAACCAGATAATTATTTCGGACTTTTTTCAAAAGAAGATATTGATGGTGCTTTAGTTGGAGGAGCTTCATTAACAGCAGATTTCATCGAATTAGCAGAGATTATGAAAAAATTAATAAAATAAAATACTAAAAACATCCCTTTTAGGGATGTTTTTAGTATTTGCTAAATTAAAAAAGTATGGTATAATTCTACAGAGGTGATGAATTTGAAAAAAGTTGAAAAAGAAATTGAAAATAAAAAAGTGAAACCTTCTGATGAATTTACTGAGATAACTAGTAAGGATAATTATTTGTCTAAAACAAAAAAAGAAAGGCTTTATATTTTTTCGGCTTTGGGAGTGTTTTTGATCGTAACTATAATAATTGTAATATCTATAGTTTTTAGGGGATCAAATTATAAGATTAGATTAAATTACACACTTCCTGATTCTATTGTTTCTGAATCTATATCAAATATAAAAGTGAGTCTTTTGGGAGAAAAAAATTATTCTACTACTTATAATTTAAATGAAGATATAGTTCTTGAAAACATCGGTAAGGGAAATTATACTTTGAATGTTCATGTTTTAGGAGAAGAAGAGATTGTTTATTATTACGATTCAATTGAAGTCTTTGTAAATGAGGATCAAGATATAAATCTTAATTTAAGAAAAGATAGAATTATTTATTCTCCTCAAAAAGAAATCTTGGGAAATGATTTATCAATAACTTTGCCAACTGGTTATGACAGTTATTTAATTTATACTAAAAATGAAAATGGGAATTACGATCTTTCGAGAAAAGCGGATACAAATAAAATATGGCTCAGAAATATTTCGGGCAGTAGAATAGAATTAGTTTTTTCTGTTATAAAAGATAAAAAGGTTTTTGAATATTCTGAACCGTTTTTAATTAATGCTTTATCTTATCCTGATCCTCCTGAAATATTATTTCCACAGAGTAATGCAACGATACTTCCAGAAAAAACAGTTTTTGTATGGAAAGGAACACATCCGAATGATGTGGAATTGTTATATGATATTTATTTAAAAACATCTGACAATGAAATTTCTTTATTGACAGATTATAAGGAAACATATTTTGAATATGATAATTTAATTGAAAATAATGACTATATTTTAAAAGTAGTGGCAAAAGATAGTGCTAATCAAAAATCAGAATCTCAAATTTCTTTTTCTACTTCTAAAATTCCTGAAATTGAAGAAAATATTGTAATTCCAGAACTCCCAAAAATATATCTTTTTTCTGCGGGGGGTAATCAAGGTGTTGTAGTGTACGAGATAATGTCAACTAATGAACCAAAAGAGGTTTCAAGGTTGAATGTCAATGGAAGAGTTTCTCAAGTAATAAAAAGAGATAATTATTTATATGTTTTGAGAGAAAATCAAGGTTTGACAATTGCTGAAATAAAAAATGAAAATTCTTTAGAGATAATTAGAAATATAGAATTTCCAAATCTTTATGAAATAGCATTAACAGATAATTATTTATATTTTAAAAATAATGAAGATAAAATAATTGTTTATTCAATAGCTAAATTTAGAACTAATCCAGAATTTTTAGGTGAAGTTATTTTAGGGCAATTCGCTTCAAAAAACCCACAAGTATTTCAGACACCGACAACACCAGAAACACCGACAACACCAGAAACACCGACAACACCAGAAACACCTGCAACACCAGCAGTAGTTTCAAGAGAAATCACACTTATTTCTAATGATTATGCTATAAGATCTAAAAGTAATTCTAATGTTTATGTTTCAAATTATACTCTTGTAGTTGGAAGTGAGGGAGCGAAAAAATTTATAGAAGATAATTATTCTTATGTTATTGAAATGATGAGGGTTGTTTTCTCTTCTCACGAAGCATCAGATTTTCAGACTACGAATGGAATAAATGAAGTTAAAAACAAATTAAAATTTTCAATGAATGAAATGATGAATATGAATGATGTAAATGGAGTAAAAGAAGTAAAATTGACGATATCAAGAATACAATAAAAAGAGCGGATTATATCCGCTCTTTTTTCATAATATATCTAACAAACAAATAAATAAATTTTCTTTTTGATTATTATTGAGGATTTCTTCATAATATTCAAAGTCATCTACGTGATTTACTTCATCGTTCTCAAAATAAACTAATTTCCATTCTTGAGAGAAATAATAATTATGATCTTCATATCTTTTTAAGTTTTTTTTCATTTGAATCAAATAAAAATCGTCTTCTTTAACTCGATCTTCAAATTTTTTAATCATATCTTTTGTGCTTTTTTTTAAGTTAATATATTCTTGCACCATATTCTTTGCAGTGCTTTCAAACAATTTTTGTTCTTCTGTATAATTTATACAACCTGAAATAGAGTGATTTGAAGATTTAGAAAAACTTTTTAAAGATTTATCTATGGCTTCTTTATTATTTGAAGCATTTACAATAATTGCGAATGTGTTCATAAACCACCTCTTTTAAATAAAGCTCTCCTTAACGGAGAGCTTATTTTATTTTAAAATTACATCCATTCTCTTGCAAGATAGTGAGTATGTAAAAGATGATGAGATTTTTCTGAATTTGGTTTTCCTAAATAATCTTCGTATAATTTTATAATTGCAGGGTTTTCGTGAGATTTTCTTATTTCACAATTTCTATCATCTGTATTTAAAGCTTCAATTCTTTTTTTGATGATATTTAAATCTCCGTGATGATAAGGCTGTCCGCCTCCACCAACACAACCACCTGGACATGCCATTACTTCAATTAAGTGTACATCAACTTTTTTGAGTCTTATATCTTCGAGTAATTTTCTAACATTTCCAAGTCCAAATGCAACACCTATTCTAACTTTAGTTCCTTTTATATCAACTTCAGCAATTCTTACTCCTTCATAACCTCTAAGTGCTTCGAATTCCACTTCTTTTAATTCTTCTTTTGTAATCCATTCATAAGCAGTTCTTAAGGCAGCTTCAGCAACTCCGCCAGTTCTTCCGAATATTGTGGCAGCTCCTGTAGATGCACCTAATGGAGAATCATATTCAGCTTCAGGAATAGAATCAAAGTTGAATCCTGCTTCTTTTATCATTTTTGCAAGTTCTCTTGTTGTAAGAACATAATCAACATCTTTGTATTCTGGATTTGAGTTTAATTCTTCTCTTGCAGCTTCATATTTTTTTGCCAAACAAGGCATTATTGATACAACGGTCATATCTTTAGGATCAACGTTTATTTTTTCAGCATAGTAAGTTTTTGCAATTGCTCCGAACATTTGCTGTGGTGATTTTGCTGTAGACGGCATTTCAATTAAATCAGAGAATTGATGTTCTAAGAATTTAACCCATCCCGGACAACAAGAAGTTAGCATAGGCATATATCCGCCGTTAGTGAATCTGTCAATGAATTCAGATGCTTCTTCCATAATTGTCAAGTCAGCAGCAAAATTTGTATCAAACACTGAATCAAAACCTAATACTTTTAAAGCACCGGCTAATTTTTTTGTTGAAATTGTTCCTGGAGCATATCCAAATTCTTCAGCTAATGCAACTCTAACTGCAGGAGCTGTTTGAACAACGACGTGTTTTTTAGGATGTTCGATTTCATTCCATACTTCTTCAATATAATCTCTTTCTACCAATGCACCTGTAGGACATACAGCAACACATTGTCCGCAGAATGTACATGCAGTATCTTCAAGACCTAAATTAAATGTAGGTTCAACAACTGATTCAAAGCCTCTTTCAACAGCTGAAAGTACTCCAACTGTTTGGAATGTATTACACATTGTTTCACATTTTCTACACATAACACATTTGCTTGGGTCTCTTATAATTGCAGCTGATATATCTTTGTCTATTCTGTTCTGTCTTCCTGAATATGGATTTGATGTAATATTTAATTCAGCAGACATTGTTTGAAGATCACAGTCTAAATTCTTTGCACAATTCAAACAATCTTTAGGGTGGTTTGAAAGCAATAATTGAATAACAGTTCTTCTTGCTTGAATAGCTTTTCTTGAATGTGTGAATACTTTCATGCCTTCAAAAACAGGTGTAGCACAAGCTGGTGCAAGATTTCTTCTGCCTTCTATTTCGACAACACATACTCTACATGAAGCGGGTTTATTTTCAATATTTATTCCTTTTAAATCGAGATAACATAAAGTTGGTATATAACCGCCTGCCTGTTTTACAGCATCTAACACGGTAAAGTTTTCTGCTACTTCATATTCTTTATTATTAATAAAAATATTTGGCATTATAATATGTCCTCCTTCCAGTTGGGTTAAGATTTTGTTATAGCGCCAAATCTACATGTATCGTAACAAGCGCCACATTTTATACATTTATCTTGATGAATAACGTGAGGTTTTCTTAGTTCACCTGTGATTGCTGCTGTAGGACATACTCTAGCACAAGCTGTACAACCAACACATTTATTTTCAATAATATCAAATTTGATAAGATCTTTACATACACCTGCTGGACAAATTCTATCCATAACGTGTGCTTCGTATTCTTCTTTAAAGTAATGATATGTAGATAAAATTGGGTTTGGAGCTGTTTGACCAAGCCCACATAAAGAAGAATCTTTAATTGCTTGACCTAAAATTTCAAGTTTTCTTAAATCTTCTGGTTTTGATCTTCCTGAAGAAATTTTTTCTAAAGTTTCAAGTAATCTTACATTACCGATTCTACATGGAGTACATTTACCACAAGATTCTTCAACTGTGAATTCTAGATAAAATTTTGAAACGTCTACCATACATGTATCTTCATCCATGACAATCAGACCACCGGAGCCCATCATTGAACCAAGAGCATTTAAGTTATCGAAATCAATTTCAGTATCAAGATACTCTGTTGGAATACATCCTCCAGAAGGACCACCAGTTTGAGCAGCTTTAAATTTTTTTCCGTTTCTTATTCCGCCACCAATTTCAAAAATGATTTCTCTCAAAGTTGTTCCCATAGGAACTTCAACAAGGCCAACGTTATTTATTGCTCCAGCAAGTGCAAAAACTTTTGTTCCAGGAGATTTTTCTGTTCCTAAACTTCTATACCAATCAGAGCCTTTATCTAAAATTATAGGTATGTTTGCGAATGTTTCAACATTATTTATTAATGTTGGTTCATTAAATAATCCACTATTTGCAGGAAATGGAGGTTTTGTTGTAGGTTCTCCTCTGTATCCTTCGATTGAATGTATTAATGCAGTTTCTTCTCCACAAACAAAAGCACCGGCTCCTAATCTTATATCTATGTCAAAAGAAAAACCTGTTCCAAAAATATTTTCGCCTAAGAAACCGTATTCTCTAGCTTGATTTAAAGCTATTTCAAGTCTTTCAACAGCTAACGGGTATTCTGCTCTTATATACACAACACCTTTATCTGCTCCAATAGCAAAACCTGCTAAAGCCATACCTTCAATCACTGAATGAGGATCTCCTTCAAGGATAGATCTATCCATAAATGCACCTGGATCACCTTCATCAGCATTACATACAACATATTTTTGATTGCTTTTTGCTTTGTTTGCAAATCTCCATTTTAAACCTGTAGGGAAACCTCCGCCCCCTCTTCCTCTTAATCCTGATTCTAAAAGCGTATCTATTACTTCATCTTGATTGGTTTCTGTTAAAGCTTTTCCAAGAGCTTGATAACCATTGTTTGCGATGTATTCATCAATGTCTTCAGGGTTTATAAATCCTGCATTTCTTAAAGCAACTCTAACTTGCTTTTTATAGAAATTCATTCCTTCATCTTCTGCAACAGTTTCTTTTGTTTGTGGATCTTTGAATAAAAGTTTTTCAACTTTTCTTCCTTTTATTATATGTTCGTTGATAATTTCTGAAACATGATTTTTTTCTATTTTTACATAAAATGTATTGTCTGGTAATATTTTTACGATTGTACCCTGTTCACAAAATCCAAAACAACCTGTTCTAACAACCTGTATATCGTTTTGAAGGTTATGTTCTTCCAATAATTTGTTGAATTCATCAAGAACATCCCCTGAACCTGAAGAAACACAACCTGTTCCTCCACATACAAGAATGTATTGTTTATATTTCGACATTTATGTTCTCCCTCCTATTATTCAGCTCTTTGATGTGTTTCGCCAACGATAGAATCTTGTAATAATTCACCGTTAATTATATGCTTAACGATAAGTTCTTCAGCTTTTTCAGCTGTTATATTTCCGTATAAAAATGTTTCTTTTTCTGGTTCATTAACTTGTACTGTTGGTTCAGCATGGCAATAACCCATACATCCTGTTTGTGTTACAACAACATTATCTAGCCCGTGTTTATCAATTGCTTCAATTAGTGCACTGAATGTTTCTTTAGCTCCTGCAGAAATTCCACATGTTCCCATAGCTACTTTTAAAACTATTTTGTCTTTTTCTCCAGCAGTTTTTCTGATTTGAATTTTATCTTTTGAATCTTCTTTTAATTTTATTAAATCTTGAAGACTTTTAATTTTAGCCATTTTATTTCCTCCTATTCAGCAAGACCTTCTTCTTTTGCTTTTGCAGTATATTCATCAATAATTTTTTTCATATCATCTTTTTTCAATCTTCCGTGAACTTTATTTCCGACCATTATAACAGGAGCAAGTCCACAAGCACCGATACATCTAACACCGTGAATAGAAAAAACACCATCAGGAGTAGTTTCCCCATCTTCAATATTAAGTATTTTTTTAGTTTGATCCATAATATTACCGGCACCTCTAACGTAACAAGCTGTTCCTAAACAAATGTTTATAGGGTATTTCCCTTTAGGTTTCATTGTGAAAAAATTATAAAAAGTAACAACTCCATAAACTTGTGAAGCATGAACTTTAAGTTTTTTTGCAATAAGAAGTTGCACTTCAATCGGTAAATAACCGATTATATTTTGAGCTTTATGTAACACTCTAATAAGGTAACTTCTTCTTTCAACTTCGTCAACGTTTTCTAATCCTAATGAATCAAGATACTGTTCAACCTCTTTAAGTTTCATATCTAAGGTATCTGTCATTCTGCTTCCCTCCTGCAAATATGATAAATTTTGTCCTAATTGTTTAAAATTTCACAATTTCACAATAATGAAAAAATTTTCTTATACTTTCTTATTATATCTCAATATGAGAAAAAATAAATTAAATTGAATTAACTTTTGTTTTACGAATATAAAATGAAAAAGGGAAAAGTTGGAAAGTAGAAAGTTGGAAAGTAGAAAGTTGGAAAGTAGAAAGTGAAAAGAAAAAACGGTTTTTGGTATTTAATTCCTCTCTTGAGGGGTGGCAACCGAAGATTGACGGGGTGGAGAGGTTTTTGCAAAAGCTTATAATAATTAGTTGGTCAGTTGGAAAGTTGGTCAGAAAAAGCATTAAAGCCAAATAATAATGAAGAAGTAAACAATTAAACGTTTTTTTGTTTTTCCTGACCAACTGTCTGCTGACCAACTTTCAACTTGCCACTTTTCACTTTCAACTTTTCACTTACCAATTTTCTGCTGACCAACTTTCTACTTTCTATTGTTTGATTTTCAATAACAATTTTTCTGGAGTTATAGGTAAATCTCTTATTCTGATTCCTGTTGCATTGAATACAGCGTTTGCTATTACTGCTGGCGGTGTGTCTATTCCTATTTCACCTACAGATTTTGCACCAAATGGTCCTGATGGTTCATAACTTTCAGCAAATTCTACTGTTAATTTACCAATATCATTTCTTGCAGGTATTTTATAATTCATCAAATTATTTGTTAGCATTTTCCCTTTTGCGTTTATTTTAACTTCTTCATGAATTGCCATTCCTATTCCTTGTAATATTCCGCCTTCAACTTGTATTTTTGCTAGGTTAGGGTTTATAGGTGTTCCACAGTCTACAATGCCTACAAATTCTATAACATCAATTTTTCCTGTTTTGATATCTATTTCTATTTCAGCAAATCCTGCCATATATGGTGGCGGGGATATATGACCTACATACGAAGAATTAGCAACTAATTGTTTTTGTTTATCTGAATAATAAAGTTGTGTTGAAAAATCTTTTAAGCTCATACAATGTTTTTCATCTTTTGATTTTAAAATTTTTCCATCAAAAAGTATTTCTTTTGCATTTATTTCAAATTTTTCTGCTGCTGCTTGTATTATTAATTCACGCATATTTTTTGCGGCACTAATAACAGAATTTCCTGAAACGTAAGTTGTTGAAGAAGCGTAAGCCCCGACATCAAAAGGTGTTAAATCTGTGTCTGAAGAATAAACTACTATATTTTCGACTTCTGTTTCAAGGACTTCAGCGGCCATTTGAGCAAGTATGGTATCACTTCCTGTTCCTATATCTGTTGCACCTACCATTAGGTTAAAAAATCCGTCTTCGTTTAGTTTTATTATAGCAGAGCCCATATCGATATAAGGTATTCCAGAACCTTGCATTGCAATTGCCATTCCTACACTTCTTATTTTATCTTCAGATATTTTTTTGTAAGGATATTTTTCATCCCATTTTATGAGTTCTTTACCCCTTTTAATACAAAAATCTAATTTGCAACTTTCAACGTACATTTCGACGCCTTCTCGACCTTCTCCCATTATTTTAAATACAGCTGAAGTTTCGCCTTCTTTTATCATGTTTTTTTCTCGGAATTTTATAGGGTCTAAATTCATTTTTTTTGCAAGTTCATCAATTGCAGATTCAAGGGCAAAATTCCCTTGTATTGCACCGTATCCTCTAAAAGCACCTGCTGAAACGTTGTTTGTATATACTATATCTCCAGAAAATTTTACGGAGTTAATTTTATTGTATAAAGGTAATGTTTTTGACCCTGCAACCATAAATACTGTTAAGGCGTGTTCTCCATAAGCTCCTGTATCGGAAAGCCCTTTCATATCAATTGCTTTTAAATTCCCTTCTTTGTCTGCTCCTAATCTTATATCAAATCTCATTTTATGTCTTGAACATGTTGATTCAAATACTTCTTTTCTCGTATAAAAAATTTTGCAAGGTTTTCCGGTTTTTAATGTCATCAGGGCGACTATAAATTCACCGTGTAATGCTTGTTTCCCGCCGAATCCGCCACCTATTCTTGGTTTTATAACTCTTATTTTATTCATTGGGTATTCTAATGTTTTAGATATAATTCTTCTCACATGAAAAGGTACTTGAGTTGCAGTAACTATTGTGAGCCTTTCTTGGAAGTCAATATAAGCAAATGCAGTATGTGGTTCCATCATTGCATGAGCTTGTGCGTGTGTGTAATAACTTTGCTCAACTGTATAATCACACTTTTTTAATTCTTCTTCTACGTTGCCAACTTCCATTGAATATGCAGCGGCTATATTTCTTTTTGGGTTGAATCCTATTTCAAATTTTGAATGAGAATCTTCTTCCATATGTATTATAGTTTCATTGTCTATAGATTTTTCAAAATCCATCACTTCTGGTAATATTTCATATTCAACATGAATTTCTCTTAATGCTTTTATAGCAGTTTCTTCATCTATAGCTGCAACAGCGGCTATTTCATCGCCTACATATCTTGCATATTCATCGAATATTCTTTTGTCGTGAGGAGATGGTTCGGGATATCCTTGTCCTGCTCTTGTAAAAAGATTTTTTGGTACATCGTGATGAGTTAATATACATTCTACACCCGGGATTTTTTGTGCTTTGCTTATATCTATAGATTTTATTTTAACATAAGCATGAGGACTCCTTAAAAATTTTACTATTAATGTGTTGTCTGGAATCAAATCGTCCGTATATGCTGGCTTTCCTTTTAATAAACCTAATCCATCAACTTTAGGAATACTTACCTTTACTCTTTTCATCATTCCACCCCCAGATATTTTCTTATGGCTCTGTGCTGTCCCTCATATCCGGTACATCGGCACAAATTACCTTTTACGTATTTTAAAGTTTCTTCATAAGTAGGGTTTTTTATTTCATTTTTCATTCCTATTATGGTTAATATAAGGCTTGGAGAACAATATCCGCATTGGTCTGCTCCTTCTGCTGTTATATATTTTGCAATTTCTTCAGCTTGTTTTTGAACGCCTTCTATTGTAGTAATTTCACAATTTTCTGCTCTTACGGCTAAAAATGAACATGATCTTATTGGTTTTCCGTTAAGAAGTACAGTACATACACCACATGAACCGGTATCGCATCCTTTTTTTACGCTTTTATATCCTAAATCTCTTAAAATATCAAGTAAATAACTATGAGGGTTAATTTTTATGTTTTTTTCGATTCCGTTTATTTTTAAATTTATAATCATTTTACCGCCTCCATAATAATTCTTTCGACAAGAGTTTTACACAATTCTTTTCTGTAATCTTTTCCTGCTCTTATATCTGTTGAAAAGTTGAGTTCTTCTGCGGCTATTTCAGAGGCTTTTATAATATTTTCACTGTTTATTTCATTTTCTGATATGTATGCAGAAGCTTTTTCTGCTAATTTTGCAATTTTAGGTCTGCTTCCTACGTATATTTTAAAATTTTTCGCATCTTTTTTTAAAGATATATTCAAAACAGAATAATCGTTGCTTGATTTTTTGAAGTTAGAATAAAAAAATTGAGATTTTGATTTGTTAATAGATATTTTTATCAGAATATCTTTTTCTGTTTTGTGAGAATTTATATAGTTTGATAAAAGAATTTCACCTGATTTATAAAAGTGTAATTTTGTGTCTAATGCAATTAATGCAGTTATTAAATCTGAAAAACCATATTTTGGCACTATGGTTCCTCCGACTGAAATAATATTTCTCAATTGAATGCCTACGATATGTTCTATTGCTTTGATTATTATTCCATTAAAATTATTTTTTATTATTTCATTTCTCTCTAAATCTCCATATGTTGTCATAGCACCTATTTCAACAGTATCATCTGTTTCTTTTATAAAATTTAATCCGCATTTGTAAATATCAACAGCATTTTCAATTTCTCTTGATAATAATCTTAAAAAAATACATCCTCCAATAATTTCTGATTTTTCTTTTTCAACAAATAAGTTGTAAGCTTCATCTATCGTTGTCGGTTGATAATAATGTTTAAATGTAAGCATAAAACGAAATCACCTCCAGTTTTTTATATAATCCATTATATCTGCTTTTGAATATTTTAATGTGTTTATGTTTAATTCATTTTCAAATGCTTTAATATCTTTCAAACCATTTCCGGTAATAGATAAACATATATGAGAATTTTTTTCAACGAGTTTTTCATCAATAGCTTTTTTAAATCCTGCATATGAAGCTGACCCAGCAGGTTCAGCAAATACTCCCGTTTTTCTTGCAAGTTCAAATCCAGCGTTGATTATTTCTTCATCTTCTACAGCAATAAAAAAACCTCCGGATTTTTTAACGTATTTACAAGCTTTTATTACATCACGAGGTGTTCCAACACAAATACTGTCAGCAGTCGTTTCAGCTTCTATATCAAAGGGTTTAAATGGTTCGCCATTTTCAAACGCTTTTTTTACGGAATTTGATTTTGCCGCTTGAATGCCTATTATTTTGGGAATGCTTTTAATAAGACCTAATTGAAAAAAATCATAAAAACCTTTATAAAAAGAGCTTATAACCGTTCCATCTCCTACTGATACAAAAAGGTATTCTGGAGCTTTAAAATCGTTTTGAACGAGTATTTCTAAAGCGGCAGTTTTTTTGCCTTCTAAAAGATAAGGGTTTATTGCAGAATTTCTGCAATACCAATTATTTTCAGTGCCTATTTCCATAGATAAATCAAATATTTTATCGTAACTTGTTTCAACGGGTACTATTAATGCTCCATAAACTACAATTTGAATCATTTTGGCTTTAGGGGCTCTTGAAGGTAAAAATACTATTGTTTTTAACGGAGATGTTGAAGATATCCCAGCTAAAGAGCTTGCAGCATTTCCTGTAGATGCACAATAGATAGTATCAAAATTTTTTTCAATAGCTTTAGTAACTGCTATAGCACTTGCCCTGTCTTTAAAGGATGCCGTAGGGTTTGTACCACAGTTTTTTATAGAGAGTTTTTGAACTCCTTCAAAATTTTTAAAAGTATAAAATGGTGTTCCTCCTACTTCAATGTTTGTACGGTAACTATCTTTTTTTATAGGCAGTATTTTTTCAAATTGCCATATGTTGCCTGTTTTATAAAAGTCACTTTTTTTAACGTGAATATTATCATAATCGTATATTACTTCGAGTGTTCCCATTCTTTTTCCACATTTTGGGCATGTATATTCAACTTCATTTTCATCAAAAATTTTTTCGCATGATATACATTTTAATTTAAAGTTCATATCAATAAACACCACTTATAGCTTCTACAGGGCATTTGCTTTGACATAATCCGCATCCAAAACATTTTAATTTATTCACTTCTACCGTGTCTTCAACTTTTATTGCAAAGTATGGACAAATTTTTTCGCATAATTTACATTTTGTACAGATTGATTCATTTATGATTGGGTTTAAAGGAGAATATCGTATTTTTTCTTGAATTAAAGATGTGTTTTTAACTTCTTCAATTGATTTAAAGCCGTATTTTTCTAATTCTTTAGGTAAATCGTCAATTATTTTTTTATAAAGCATTTTTCCGTTTATCATAGCTGCTGAGAGCATTTGAACAGCATCTGCTCCTGCCATTAAAAATTCAAGAACATCTTTTGCATTACTTATTCCCCCAACGCCTATTACGGTCATTTCGGGATCAATTTTTTTTATTTTATATACTACTGCAAGAGCGAGGTTTTTAATTGCAGGTCCTGATGTCCACATAAATCCTTCATCGTTTCCCATCAAAACGCTTTTTTTCTTTAAATCTATTTTTATTGTTGGTCCTAAAGAATTTATCGCAACTATACCATTCGCACCTGCATTTTTTACAGTTTTTACAAACCCTTCTACATCAGGTATGTGAGGACTTATTTTCATAAATAAAGGTTTTTCAGTATGTTTTCTTATTGTTTTTACTATATTTTCTATTGTTGTTAAATCTTTTCCAACATAATGAGTAGATATTTCGAAAGCGTCTGCATATTTATCGAGTTTAGGAATTAAATATTCCATGTCTTCAATTACATACCCTGCACTAATTATTAAAGGTAATTCTGAATGTTTTTTCATGTTGGGAAGTATTTCTTCAAGCCACATTTCAGGAGGGTGTTCAGACCATAATTCAGCATTCATTATGTAATTTCTTTCTCCATATATACACGGTCTTGGAACTTCCGCCCCTTTTGTGGAAATAGTTTTCGTTACCATTCCACCTAATCCGAGTGATTCTAAAAAAAGCATTTTTTCATCGTCACCTACAATAGGTCCTGATGCAGGCATTAAAGGATTTTTTAAAGTTATTCCGTTGAATGATGTTGTTAAATCCATAATTTTAACTCCTTTTCTACAAATTTTTCCAGACTTTTTCTGCGATTTCTCTTGATTCTGAATAAATCATATCTAAATCTATATAAAATTCGTAATCATGCAACACATGACTTCCGTTTATAATTACATGAGAAGGATGAAAATTATCGAGCATACCAAAGAAAAAATGACTGTGAATATTTTCGTTGTTTATTGGAGTGTAAGGCATATAAGGCACAATTATTAAATCGGCTTTATAATCAGCTTCTATTTTTCCAATTTTAATTCCCAACATTTTTGATATATATGAATAATTATTTTTAATTATTTGTAAAAGGTCATCAAATGAAAAAAATGTATGATTTTTTTTAAGGTGTTTCATCAAAAAATATATGTTAGAATATTCTTTTGTTATGTTATATCCCATACCATCATTTCCGATTAAAATTGGTATATCAAAATTTTTAATTTTTTCATAGTCGATAATTCCTACGGCATTGTTCATATTGGAGATTAAATTTGAAGCTATATAAGCTTTTTTGTTTTTTATTATTTGCATTTCATTTTCATCGATGTGTACACAATGAGCTAATATAGAATTTTTTCTTATTAAATCAAAATTATCTAATCGTTCAATAACTTTTAGTCCAGATTTTTTTAGACTGTCCATTTGATCTGCTATGCTTTCAGCGATATGTATGTGTATTGGTGTATTTTCATCAATTTCATTTTTAATTTTTTCGAGGGTTTTATCTGACAATGTCATTGAAGCGTGCATTCCAAACATTCCTCTAAAATTTTCTGAAGAATTATTAATAAAAGATAAGTTTTCTTTTATACATTTATCTATATCAAACCTATCGCTTGTTTCGAAGCAAAAAATTCCTCTCATACCCCATTCATCGCAAAGAGACTTTTTTAACATATTTAAACTGCCATCTATAGCACCGCTTGCGTGATGGTCTATAAAAGATGTGACACCATTTTTAATAAACTCTACAGCGCTTATAAGTCCGCTGTAATATATTGCATCTAAATCTAATTTTGAATCGAGTTTCCACCACATTTGTTCTAATATTTCTTTAAAATTTTTTGGGTTATATTTTGGAAGTATAACCCCTCTTGCAAAGGCAGAATATATATGAGTGTGTGCGTTTGTTAATCCTGGCATTACTATTGAATTTTGAGCATCAATTTCATTTTTTTGCTTTTTATAATCTGTCATATTACCAATTTCAACGATAATTTCTTTATTATACAGAATATACTGATTTTCTTTATAGCTTTCAAAATCATAAATATTTGCATTAATTATCGCATTCAAAATTCTCACCCCCTATTCAAATATTTTCCAATATATTTATTTTGGAAATTTTTGTTTTTTATTAAGAAAATCCCTCTTAAAATTGTACTTTCAATTTCTCCTTTTACTGATATATTTTCATAAATATTGTAATCGCTTTTTGAGTGATGTTTGGAAATAATACTTTCTTTATGAGGGTTAAAAATTACTATATCAGCATCTTTTCCTATAGATAAAGAGCCTTTTCTATCATCTATACCCATAATTTTAGATATATTTTTAGTATATTTATCTATTATTTTTAAGCCGAATAAAGAAAACATCAAAGGAAAAGAATGTTCGATTCCACCTATACCCATAGGGATATCATTTGTAAATTTTTTCATTTTTTCTTCTGATAAAAAGCTACAATGATCAGTTCCTATACTGTTTATGTAATCGATATTTTCAATAAGTTGTTTTTGCTCTTTATTATCTCTCAAAGGAGGAGTCATTGTGTACAAATAACCATTTTCTTTTGAATAGTATGAATTATCAAAGTAAAAATAATGGGGGCAACTTTCGATAAAGATATGTTTATTTATTAAATTTAAAAAATTATTTTTTAATATGTTTATAGAGCTTCCACAACTGACGTGTACTAAAAACAAATAACCATTTGTTTGATTTACAAAATCTGCGAGTTTTGAAATTTCACTATTTTCGGTTATGTTATTTCGAGAATCTTCATGATTTTTTACTAAAATATCTTTCTTTTTAATTATTAAATCATCATCTTCTGCATGAACTAAAAGCAGAAAGTCTTTTTCTTTAGATAATTTAAGCAGCTCGATTATTTCCTTATCATATGTTCTTCTGTTAGATTCAGAATAAGTTGTGAAAATTTTAAGAGAAGAAATTCCAACTTTTTTTATTTCGTCAATCATTTTGTCTAAATTTGTTTTGGGATTTGCTGCAGTAGCATGAAATGAATAATCAACAACAGGGTTGATTACTTCTGAGTGTCTTTTTTTAAAAGCTGTTTCGATTTTTGTATAATCATCTACAGGGTCTAAAAAATCAATTATAGTTGTTATTCCACCATATGCAGCTGAAAGTGTGCCTGAATTAAAATCATCTCTTGAAATATATTTGCCTAAATCTAATTTAAAATGTACATGAGGATCAATAAGACCGGGGAGAACGTATTTTTCCCCGGCGTTATATTCTTCAACTGCTTCAAAAATATTGTTAGAAATATTTTCGATTTTTCCATTTTTAACGTATAAATTTGTTTTGATTAGGCTTCCATCTATATAAACGTTTCCGTTTAAAATGGCTAAATCATATTTCATTACATTCTTCCGCCCATTAATAAACTCATAATTGCTTTTGCTGTGTGTAATCTGTTTTCAGCTTCATCAAGAACGATAGATCTTGGTCCGTCTATTACAGAATCTACGACTTCATTTCCTCTGTCTGCTGGTAATGCGTGCATATAAACGCATCTGTCATCAACTTCACGCATTTTATCTTCAGTGCATATCCAGTCTTTATGTTGAGCTTGTTTTGCTCTTATTTCTTCTTCGGTTTCTCCAACATAGAATCCTCCCCAGTTTTTAGGAATAACAACGTGAGCATTTACAAATGCTTCATCCATATCGTGAGAAATTTTTAGTTTTCCGCCATGTTGTTTAGCGTTTTCTTGAGCTTTGGAAACTATATCTGGCATTAAATCAAATCCTTCAGGATAAGCTAAAGTTACGTCCATACCAAATCTTGTGAATAATAAAATTTGTGATTGAGGAACTGATAAAGGTTTTAAGTGGCTTTCAGCATATGCCCAGCTTATTCCTACTTTTAATCCTTTTAGATTTTGGCCAAACCTTTCTCTCATTGTCATTAAATCAGCCATTACTTGGAAAGGATGGTAAACGTCATCTTGAAGGTTCATTATTGGAGCTTTTGAGTGTTTAGCAAGCATGTTCAAATATTTATTACCTATTCCAAAATTACAATATCTGATTCCTATCCCATCACCAAATCTTGATAAAATATTAGCTGTATCTTCTGCAGTTTCTCCATGAGATAATTGCATTTTATCAGGGGTTAAAAATATTCCATGCCCACCAAGTTGACCTATCCCCGCTTCCATACTGTTTCTTGTTCGTGTAGATTGTTCGAAAAATATTAAAAATAATGTTTTGTAAAGTAGTCTTGGTGTGGGAACACCTTCTGCAAATTTAATTTTTAACTCTCTCGCTAAATCAAGCATTATATTTATTTCTTCATTTGTAAAATCCTGTGTTGTTATAAAGTGTCTTCCTTTGAAAAATGTTGACATTTTTATTTCCTCCTCTTTTATTTTTTCTGGTAATGTTTATTGGTTAAACTTTTAAATAGTGAAAAGTTGCAAGTTGGTCAGTAGACAGTTGGTCGGTTGGTCAGGAAAAACAAAAAATGGTTAATTGGAAAAGCTTTTAAATAGTGAAAAGTTGCGAGTGGCAAGTGAGACAAATTTTTTTATTATAATGCTTTGATAGTAAATATGGATGAAATAAAGTAGCGAACAATTGAGAATTTTCGTCAAAAAAAC